>NZ_JBMRFR010000010.1:0-128961 GCF_049384845.1 Stenotrophomonas sp. CASM101
GGTGGGGTCGGTAACCCCCGGTGGGTTGGGGGGGGTTGGGCGGGGGGGGGGGGGGGGGGGGGGGACGCCGTAAACCCCCAGGCCGGCCCAGCCGCTAGCGGCTGTGCGTTCTGGCGCTTGCGAAGCAGTGCTTCGCAAGCAAAGCGCCCTCACCCATGGGGGCTTGGCCGCGGCATCCATGCCGCGGACACCCCCGTCATCCCCACCCGCCCGGCCAAGCCCGCCAATCCAACCGGGCTTTCCGCGACCAACCCAACCAAACTCCCGCCACGAGGCGCTGCGCCGTTGGCTGAAAATCCATGTAACCGCTTACACGGGAACGGATTTTTGCCGTAACGGGTATCATGACCGGCTGACTTCACACAGGAGCCACCCGCTCATGCGCCGCAAGATCGTCGCCGGAAACTGGAAGCTGCATGGCAGCCGTCAATTCGCCAATGAACTGCTGGGGCAGGTGGCTGCCGGGCTGCCGCTGGAGGGGGTGGACGTGGTGATCCTGCCGCCGCTGCCCTACCTGGGGGAGCTGGTCGAGGACTTCGGCGCGACCGGCCTGGCCTTCGGCGCGCAGGACGTGAGCAGCAACGAGAAGGGCGCCTACACCGGCGAGGTCTGCGCGGCCATGCTGGTCGAGGTTGGGGCCCGCTATGGCCTGGTCGGCCATTCCGAGCGCCGCCAGTACCACCATGAGAGCAGCGAGCTGGTCGCACGCAAGTTCGCCGCCGCCCAGCACGCCGGCCTGGTGCCGGTGCTGTGCGTGGGCGAGACCCTGGAACAGCGCGAGGCCGGGCAGACCGAAGCGGTCATCGCCAGCCAGCTGGCACCGGTGCTGGAGCTGGTCGGCGCGGCAGGTTTCGCCAATGCTGTGGTCGCCTACGAGCCGGTCTGGGCCATCGGTACCGGCCGTACCGCCAGCAAGGAACAGGCACAGCAGGTGCACGCGTTCATCCGTGGCGAAGTCGCGCGCATCGATGCTAGAATCGCTGATTCACTGCCCATTGTTTACGGCGGTAGCGTGAAGCCCGACAATGCCGGGGAACTGTTCGCGCAGCCGGATGTCGATGGTGGGCTGGTCGGCGGCGCCTCCCTGGTGGCCGCGGACTTCCTGGCCATCGCACGGGCGGCGGCCGCGAACTAATCCTAGAAGTATTGTCCGAGGGCGGTTTCCAATGCTGATGTTGATCCTCAATGTCGTCTACGTGCTGGTCGCTGTGGCCATGATCGCGCTGATCCTGATGCAGCGTGGCTCGGGTGCGGCGGCAGGTTCGGGCTTTGGTGCTGGTGCCTCGGGCACGGTGTTCGGTGCGCGCGGCGCCTCGAACTTCCTGTCCAAGTCGACCAAGTGGCTGGCCGTGGTGTTCTTCGGCATCAGTCTCTTCATGGCCTGGTATGCCGGACACGGCAGCCGCCCGGCGGCCGACCAGGATCTGGGCCTGATGTCCGCCCCGGCGGCCAGCGCGCCGGCGGCTCCGGCGGGCGAACTGCCGGCCGTTCCGAAGGCCGATGCGGTCCCGGCCGCCCCGGTTCCGGCGGCGAATGTGCCGGCTCAGGCGGAATCTTCGGTTTCTGGTGAAGAAAAGCCTTCGGAAGGCTCCCAGAAACACTGAAGCCGGTTACAATACGCGGCGCATCGGGAAGATAGTCTGATGTGATCGTTTGCCCAGGTGGCGGAATTGGTAGACGCACTACCTTGAGGTGGTAGCGACGCAAGTCGTAGGGGTTCGAGTCCCCTCTTGGGCACCATTTGTAAGTAAAGCGGGTTCGTCTGGCGCGCAAGGCGCCAGGCAGATTCCCGTCCACTCCCCCATGCCAAAGCGCCTGCAGGCGCGGCGGCAGAGGCAAGAGAGAATCGCTGTGCTGGCCGAATATTTGCCGTCTCTGCTGTTTCTGATCGTTGCCACCGGTATCGGCGTTACGCTGATGCTGGTTGGTCGATTCCTCGGTCCCCGCCGCCCCGATCTGGAAAAGCTCTCGCCGTACGAGTGCGGCTTCGAGGCCTTCGAAGACGCGCGCATGAAGTTCGATGTGCGCTACTACCTGATCGCGATCCAGTTCATCGTCTTCGACCTGGAAATCATCTTCATCGTGCCGTGGACCCAGGTCTTCATGGAACTGGGCGCCCGCTCGCTCATCACCATGGGCCTGTTCGTCGGCATGCTGTTCCTCGGTTTCATTTACGTCTGGAAGAAGGGAGCGCTGGAATGGGAGTGATTCAGACTCTCGATGGCCTCATGAACAACCCCACGCCGGAAGGCCGGGTTGATGACATCCTGCGGCCGGAAGGCGACAACCCGCTGCTGGAGAAGGGCTTCGTCACTACCAGCGTCGATGCACTGCTGAACTGGGCGCGCACCGGCTCGATGTGGCCGATGACCTTCGGCCTGGCCTGCTGCGCCGTCGAGATGATGCACGCCGGTGCCGCGCGCCTGGACCTCGACCGCTACGGCGTGGTGTTCCGCCCGTCGCCGCGTCAGTCCGACGTGATGATCGTGGCCGGCACCCTGGTCAACAAGATGGCCCCGGCGCTGCGCAAGGTCTACGACCAGATGCCGGACCCGAAGTGGGTCATCTCGATGGGTAGCTGCGCCAACGGTGGCGGCTACTACCACTACTCCTATTCTGTGGTGCGCGGCTGTGATCGCGTGGTGCCGGTGGACGTCTACGTCCCGGGCTGCCCGCCGACCGCCGAGGCGCTGGTGTACGGGATCCTGCAGCTGCAGAAGAAGATCTGGCGTACACAGACCATCGCCCGCTGACCCCTTCACCTGACAAGAGCGCGCCAAGCCCCCATGGCAGAGCAAGCATCCTTCATCGACCGACTGTCCGCACGTTTCGCTGGTGCGAAGGTCATCGTGGTCGAACCCCGCGGCGAAGTGACGCTGGAAGTGCCTGCCGCCGAGTGGCACGCCACCGCCCTGGCGCTGCGTGACGAGTTTGGTTTCGAGCAGGCCGTGGATCTGTGCGGCGTCGACTACCTCGGCTACGGCTCCGACGAGTGGGACACCGCCGATGTGTCCTCGCAGGGCTTCAGCCGTGGCGTCGAAGGCAAGGCCCAGGGCCGCTTCGCGTGGGGCGAGTTCCCCACCGAGGAAAACGGTGCCGACGGTGCCCGCCCGCAGCACATGCCGACCCAGCGCTTCGCCGTGGTCGCCCAGCTGCGTTCGTACCAGCACAACCTGATGATGCACCTGCGCTGCTTCGCCCCTGACGAAGCGCTGCCGGTGGTGTCCTCGCTGACCGGCATCTGGCCGGGCCTGAACTGGTTCGAGCGCGAAGCGTTCGATCTGTACGGCGTGATCTTCGAAGGCCACCCGGACCTGCGCCGGATCCTGACCGACTACGGTTTCGTCGGCCATCCGTTCCGCAAGGATTTCCCGCTGATCGGCAATGTCGAAGTCCGCTACGACGAAGAAAAGAAGCGCGTGATCTACGAACCGGTCACCTCGGTGGAGCCGCGTGTCGGCGTGCCGCGCGTGATCCGCGACGACGCCCGTCTGCAGACCGCAGAAGGTGAGCGCGCGCAGGAGGCAGTGAAGTGAGCCACGTACACCAGGCTGGCGAAGCGTTCGCCAGCAACGCCGCCGAAAGCCGGCAGGAAATCCGCAACTACACCATGAACTTCGGCCCGCAGCATCCGGCCGCTCACGGTGTGCTGCGCCTGATCCTGGAAATGGACGGTGAAACCATCATGCGCGCCGACCCGCACGTGGGTCTGCTGCACCGTGGTACCGAAAAGCTGGCCGAGTCCAAGCCGTTCAACCAGTCGATCGGCTACATGGATCGCCTGGATTACGTGTCGATGATGTGCAACGAGCACGCCTACGTGCGCGCGATCGAGACCCTGATGGGCATCGAGGCGCCGGAGCGTGCCCAGTACATCCGCACCATGTACGATGAAATCACCCGCATCCTCAACCACCTGATGTGGCTGGGCTCCAACGCGCTCGACCTGGGCGCGATGGCGGTGATGCTGTACGCCTTCCGCGAACGCGAAGAGCTGATGGACTGCTACGAAGCGGTTTCCGGCGCGCGCATGCACGCGGCGTACTACCGTCCGGGCGGTGTCTACCGCGACCTGCCGGACCACATGCCGAAGTACAAGGAATCGCGCTGGCACAAGGGCAAGGCGCTGAAGCAGCTCAATGCTTCGCGCGAAGGCTCGCTGCTGGACTTCCTGGAGAACTTCACCGTCGAGTTCCCCAAGCGCATCGACGAATACGAAACCCTGCTGACCGACAACCGTATCTGGAAGCAGCGTACCGTCGGCATCGGCGTGGTCACTCCCGAGCTGGCCCATCAGTGGGGCATGACCGGCGTGATGCTGCGCGGCTCGGGCATTGCCTGGGACCTGCGCAAGAAGCGTCCGTACGCCAAGTACGATGCCGTCGATTTCGACATCCCGCTGGGCAAGGAAGGTGACTGCTACGACCGCTACCTGGTCCGCGTTGCCGAAATGCGCGAATCCAACCGCATCATCAAGCAGTGCGTGGCGTGGCTGAAGGCCAACCCGGGCCCGGTGATGGTGAAGAACTTCAAGGTCGCTCCGCCCAGGCGCGAGGACATGAAGGACGACATGGAAGCGCTGATCCACCACTTCAAGCTGTTCAGCGAAGGCTACTGCGTACCGGCCGGCGAGACCTACTCGGCGGTGGAGGCCCCGAAGGGCGAGTTCGGCTGCTACCTGGTCTCCGATGGCGCCAACAAGCCGTTCCGCGTGCACCTGCGCGCGCCGGGCTTCGCCCACCTGTCCTCGATCGATTCGGTCGTGCGCGGCCACATGCTGGCCGACGTGGTGGCGATGATCGGTACCTACGACCTGGTGTTCGGCGAGGTTGACCGGTAATGCCGTCCGCTACGCCAACGCCCGCTGCAGGCAGCCGGCGCAAGCCGGCGCCGCAGTTTCTGGAATTTCACGTTATGCATTTCGCTGAGGTCGGCCGATGAAGGCGACAGGTAATTTCGAGGCGGCGCGCGACGTCGACCCGATGGTGGTGCTGAGCGACAAGACCCGCGCTCACATCGATCACTGGCTGTCCAAGTTCCCGCCGGATCGCAAGCGCTCTGCCGTGCTGCAGGGCCTGCATGCGGCCCAGGAGCAGAACCAGGGCTGGCTGACCGACGAGCTGATCGCCGCCGTGGCCAAGTACCTGGACCTGCCGCCGGTCTGGGCCTACGAGGTCGCCAGCTTCTACTCGATGTTCGAGACCGAGAAGGTGGGCCGCAACAACGTGGCCATCTGCACCAACATCAGCTGCTGGCTCAATGGCGCCGAAGACATCGTGCGCCACTGCGAGAAGAAACTGGGCATCAAGCACGGTGAATCGACCCCGGATGGCCGCGTCTACCTCAAGCGCGAGGAAGAGTGCCTGGCCGGCTGCGGCGGCGCACCGATGATGGTCATCAACGGTCACTACCATGAGCGTCTGACCCTGGAAAAGGTCGACGAGCTGCTGGACGGGCTGGAGTAAGGGCATGGCACATCACCACGAATCCAAGGGTCCGGTCGGCCCCGCGCCGCTGCCGCACCAGGTGGTCTACACCACCCTGCATTACGACACCCCGTGGTCGTACGAAAGCTACCTGAAGACCGGTGGTTACGCCGCCCTGCGCAAGATCCTCGAAGAGAAGATCCCGCCGGAGCAGGTCATCGAGATGGTCAAGGCCTCGGGCCTGCGCGGCCGCGGTGGCGCAGGCTTCCCGACCGGCCTGAAGTGGTCCTTCATGCCCAAGGGCAACATGCAGAAGTACATCCTCTGCAACTCGGACGAATCCGAGCCGGGCACCTGCAAGGACCGCGACATCCTGCGCTACAACCCGCACTCGGTGGTGGAGGGCATGGCGATCGCCTGCTACGCCACTGGTTCGACCGTGGGCTACAACTACCTGCGCGGTGAATTCCACCACGAGCCGTTCGAGCACTTCGAGCAGGCCCTGGCCGACGCCTATGCGAACGGCTGGCTGGGCAAGAACATCCTCGGCAGCGGCGTGGACATCGACATCTACGGTGCGCTGGGCGCCGGCGCCTACATCTGCGGTGAAGAAACCGCGCTGATGGAATCGCTGGAAGGCAAGAAGGGCCAGCCGCGCTACAAGCCGCCGTTCCCGGCAAACTTCGGCCTCTACGGCAAGCCGTCGACGATCAACAACACCGAAACCTACGGTTCGGTGCCGGCGATCATCCGCAACGGCCCGGAGTGGTTCAAGGGCCTGAGCCTGACCGCCAACGGCGGCCCGAAGTGCTTCTCGGTGTCCGGCTGCGTGCAGAACGGCGGCAACTTTGAAGTACCGCTGGGCACCACCTTCGACGACCTGCTGGAAATGGCCGGTGGCCTGCGTCCGGGCCGCAAGCTCAAGGGCGCGATTCCGGGCGGCGTGTCGATGCCGGTGCTGACCGCGGCCGAGCTGAAGGGCCTGCCGATGGACTACGACACCATCCGTGCGCTGGGCTCCGGCCTGGGTTCGGGGGCCATCGTGGTGCTCGACGACAGCGTCTGCTGCGTCAAGTTCGCCTGCCGCATCAGCCAGTTCTTCCACAAGGAATCGTGCGGCCAGTGCACGCCGTGCCGTGAAGGTACCGGCTGGATGCACCGCGTGCTGGAGCGCATCGTCGCCGGCAAGGCCACGATGGAAGACCTGCACCAGCTGAAGGCGGTGGCCGGCCAGATCGAAGGCCACACCATCTGTGCGTTCGGTGAAGCGGCTGCATGGCCCATCCAGGGCTTCCTGCGCCAGTTCTGGGACGAATTCGAGTACTACATCGTCAACGGTCATTCGATGGTTGACGGTAAGAAGGTGGAGGCAGCCGCCGCATGAGCGCGCAACCCGTAAACCCGAACGTGCCACCAGACCACGTGACCATCGAGATCGATGGCAAGTCGCTGGTCGTGCCCAAGGGTTCGATGATCATCCAGGCGGCCGACAAGGCCGGCATTCCGATTCCGCGCTTCTGCTACCACGAGAAGCTGCCGATCGCCGCCAACTGCCGCATGTGCCTGGTGGACGTGGAGAAGTCGCCGAAGCCGGCGCCGGCCTGCGCTACCCCGGTGATGGACGGCATGAAGGTCGCCACCCGCAGTGAGAAGGCACTGAAGTTCCAGCGCTCGGTGATGGAGTTCCTGCTCATCAACCATCCGCTGGACTGCCCGATCTGCGATCAGGGCGGCGAGTGCGAGCTGCAGGACGTATCGCTGGGCTATGGCCGTTCGGTCAGCCGTTTCAACGAGCGCAAGCGCGTGGTGCCGGACGAGGACATGGGGCCGCTGGTGGCCACCGAGATGACCCGTTGCATCCAGTGCACCCGCTGCGTCCGCTTCACCGCCGACGTTGCCGGTACCTACGAACTGGGTGGCATGTACCGCGGTGAGAACCTGCAGATCGGCACCTTCGACGGCAAGCCGCTGACCACCGAGCTGTCGGGCAACGTCGTCGACGTCTGCCCGGTCGGCGCGCTTACCAACAAGGTGTTCCAGTTCCGCGCCCGCCCGTGGGAGCTGACCGCGCGCGAGTCGCTGGGCTACCACGACGCGATGGGTTCGAACCTGTTCCTGCACGTGCGTCGCGGCGAAGTGCTGCGCACCGTGCCGCGCGACAACGAAGCGGTGAACGAGTGCTGGCTGTCCGACCGCGACCGCTACTCGCACCAGGGCCTGTACAGCGAAGACCGCGCGGTCAAGCCGCTGCGCAAGGTCAATGGCGAGTGGAAGGAAGTGAGCTGGGCCGAAGGCCTGGCCGCAGCCGCCGAGATCCTCAAGGCGAACCAGGGCGACAACCTGGGCGTGCTGGTGCATCCGTCGACCTCGAACGAGGAGGGTGCGCTGCTGGCCCGCCTGGCCAAGGGCCTGGGCTCGGGCAACATCGACCACCGCATCAACAACCGCGATTTCTCCGACGCCGCAACCGCCGAAGTGTTCGGCCTGCCGCTGGCCGAGATCGAAGGCGCCGACCGCATCGTCGTCCTGGGCAGCAACATCCGCCACGAACTGCCGCTGCTGCACGCCCGCCTGCGCAAGGCGCAGACCACCAAGGGTGCGAAGATCCACGTCATCAATCCGGTGGACTTCGACTTTGCCTTCAGCATTGCCGGCAAGCAGATCGTCGCACCGTCCAAGTTCGTCGATGCGCTGGCCAGCAGCGAGCTGCGTTCGGCAGTGCAGGGCGGCAACAACACCGTGCTGATCGTCGGTGGCATCGCCGAGAATCACCCGCAGGCTGCCGCGATCCGCGCCGCGGCGCGTGACTTCGCCGCAGCGACCGGTGCCAAGCTGTGCCGCATCCCGCAGGGCGCCAACGCCGTGGGCCTGACCCGCGCCGGCGTGCTGCCGGCCGGCAAGGACGTCGCCGCGATGCTGGCGCAGCCGCGCCAGGCCTACGTGGTGTACGGGCTGGAGCCGGGCCTGGACTTCGCCGATGCACCGGCCGCGCGCAAGGCGCTGGTGGGTGCCCAGGTGGTGGCGTTCAGCCACTTCGCCTGCGCCTCGACCCGCGACGTTGCAGACGTGATCCTGCCGATCGGTGCGCTGCCGGAAATCGATGCCACCCTTACCAACCTCGACGGTCGCGAGCAGTCGGCCCGTGCCGGCGGCAAGCTGCCGGGCGAGGCCCGTGAAGGCTGGCGCGTGCTGCGCGCCCTGGGCGGCGACATGGCGCTGGCCGGTTTCGACTTCACCGACCTGGCCGGACTGCGTGCCAGCCTGGCCCCTGTGTCGGTCAGTATTGCCGCTTCGGCACAGCCGGCGGTTGCCGGTGAAGGCCTGGAAGTGGCTTCGACCGCCGCGATCTACCGCACCGATGCGGTGGTCCGTCGCGCGCCGGCGCTGCAGTCGCATCCGCTCAACAACGCCCCGCGCATCGTGCTGAACGCTGAAGATGCCGCTCGCCTGCAGCTGCAGGAAGGGCAGATGGCCAAGGTCGGCACCGATGCCGGCAAGGCCACCCTGCCGGTGGTGGTCGACGCCCGCGTCGCAGCGGGTTCGGTCTGGATTGAATCGGGCCACGGCGCGACCGCGCCGCTGGGTGCCGCTCGCGTATCGGTGGTGGCTGCATGAACGAATTGCTGTTGAACGCGGTCGACCCGCTGCACCAGTGGCTGCTGGGCCTCGGTGACATCGGCGCGCTGATCTGGATCATCCTGAAGATCCTGGTGATCGCCGTTCCGGTGATCATCTCGGTGGCCTTCTACGTGGTCTGGGAACGCAAGCTGATCGGCTGGATGCACGTCCGCCACGGCCCGATGTATGTGGGCATGGGCATCTTCCAGGCCTTCGCCGACGTCTTCAAGCTGCTGTTCAAGGAAGTGGTCCAGCCGAGCAGCGCCAACAAGGCGATCTACCTGCTGGCCCCGCTGATCACCCTGGCCCCGGCCTTCGCGGCCTGGTCGGTGGTCCCCTTCGATTCGCAGATCGTGCTGTCCAACGCCAACGCCGGCCTGCTGTACCTGCTGGCGATGACCTCGCTGGGCATCTACGGCATCATCCTGGCCGGCTGGGCGTCCAACTCGAAGTACGCGTTCCTGGGTGCGATGCGCGCCTCGGCACAGATGATCAGCTACGAAATCGCCATGGGCTTTGCCCTGGTCGGCGTGATGATCGCCTCGGGCAGCCTGAACCTGAGCAACATCGTGATGGCGCAGGCCGGCAGTTCCGGCTTCTTCGACTGGTTCCTGCTGCCTTTGTTCCCGCTGTTCGTCATCTACTGGGTGTCGGGCGTGGCTGAAACCAACCGCGCGCCGTTCGACGTGGTGGAAGGCGAATCGGAAATCGTCGCCGGCCACATGGTCGAGTACTCCGGCGGCGCGTTCGCCCTGTTCTTCCTGGCCGAATACGCGAACATGATCCTGATCAGCTTCCTGATCTCGATCTTCTTCCTCGGCGGCTGGCTGAGCCCGGTCCAGGGCTGGGTCAACTTCGGCGATGTCTCGCCGCTGGTCGACTGGGTCTGGAAGGGCGGCGCGCCGTGGCTGTTCGTCAAGGTGTTCTTCTTCGCCAGTGCCTACATCTGGTTCCGTGCCAGCTTCCCGCGCTTCCGCTACGACCAGATCATGCGCCTGGGCTGGAAGGTCTTCATCCCGCTGGCCATTCTGTGGATCGCGGTTACCGCCGTCATGGTGTTCTTCGGCGTGATTCAAAAGGGCGTCTAAAGTGATGAACAGGATTACCCATTACTTCAAGAGCCTGCTGCTGCTCGAACTGCTGGCGGGCCTCTGGCTGACGCTGAAGTACAGCTTCAAGCCGAAGTACACGATGATGTACCCGATGGAGAAGTTCCCGCAGTCGCCGCGCTTCCGTGGCCTGCACGCGCTGCGCCGTTACCCCAACGGCGAAGAGCGCTGCATTGCCTGCAAGCTGTGCGAAGCGGTGTGCCCGGCGCTGGCCATCACCATCGACTCGGCCAAGCGCGAGGACGGAACCCGCCGCACCACGCGCTACGACATCGACCTGTTCAAGTGCATCTTCTGCGGCTTCTGCGAGGAAAGCTGCCCGGTGGACTCGATCGTCGAAACCCACATCCTCGAGTACCACTTCGAGAATCGTGGCGAAAACATCGTTACCAAGCCGCAGCTGCTGGCCCTGGGCGACCGTCTCGAAAACGAGATCGCCGAGCGTCGTGCCGCCGATGCCGCTTACCGCTGAGGTCGAGAGATGGATTGGGTAAATATCGCTTTCTGGGTGTTCGCCATCGCGGCAACGGTTTCGGCCGGTGCGGTGATCAGCGTGCGCAACCCGGTTCACGCCGTGCTCTGCCTGGTGCTGACCTTCTTCTCCATTGCCTGCGTGTGGCTGCTGGTGGGCGCCGAGTTCCTCGGTGTGGCGCTGGTGCTGGTCTACGTCGGCGCGGTGATGGTGCTGTTCCTGTTCGTGGTGATGATGCTGGACATCGACCCCACCAAGCTGCGTGAGGGCTGGGTGCGCTACCTGCCGGTCGGCCTCATCGTCGCCGTCGCGATGCTGGTGCAGATGCTGATCCTGATCGGCGTCAAGGCGCGTTCGGCCACGCCGTTCCCGGCCGACAACGCCGCTGCGGTCGCCGCCGACACGTCCAACATCACTTGGCTGGCGCGCACGTTGTTCACCGAGTACCTGCTTCCGTTCGAGTTCGCCGCCGTCATCCTGACCGTGGCCGTGGTTGCTGCCGTGATGCTGACCCTGCGTCGCCGCACCGGCGTCAAGAGCCAGAACCCGGGTGAGCAGACCATGGTCAAGGCCGGCCAGCGTCTGCGCATGGTCAAGATGGGTGCCGAGGCCCCGGTCGTGCACAGCAACAGCAAGCCGGCCACCGGCGAGGAGACCCAGCCGTGATTACCCTTGGCCACATCCTTGCGCTTGGCGCGGTGCTGTTCGCCATCAGCCTGGCCGGCATCTTCCTCAACCGGAAGAACGTCATCGTCCTGCTGATGTCGATCGAACTGATGCTGCTGTCGGTGAACATCAACTTCGTCGGCTTCTCGCGCCAGCTGGGCGATCCGTCCGGCCAGCTGTTCGTGTTCTTCATCCTGACCGTCGCCGCCGCGGAAGCCGCCATCGGCCTGGCGATCCTGGTGACCCTGTTCCGTACCCGCCGCACGATCAATGTCGGCGAAGTCGATTCGTTGAAGGGCTGATCCACAGATGGAAATCACTCTCTCCAAGAGTCTGTTGATCGCAGTGGTGCTCGCACCGCTGTTCGGCAGCATCATCGCCGGCCTGTTCGGTCGCCAGGTCAAGCGCTTCGGCGCGCAGACCATCACCATCCTCGGCGTCGCGGTGGCCTGCGGCCTGTCGATGTACACGTTCTACCAGTTGATGTGGGGCGGCGCGCAGCCGTTCAACCAGAACATCTACACGTTCTTTGAAGTCGGCCAGTATTCGGCGCACGTCGGCTTCATGGTCGACAAGCTGACCGCGATGATGATGGTGGTGGTGACCTTCGTGTCGCTGCTGGTCCACATCTACACGATCGGCTACATGCAGGACGACCCGGGCTACCAGCGGTTCTTCAGCTACATCTCGCTGTTCACCTTCTCGATGCTCACCCTGGTGATGAGCAACAATTTCCTGCAGCTGTTCTTCGGCTGGGAAGCGGTGGGCCTGGTGTCGTACCTGCTGATCGGCTTCTGGTTCAAGCGCCCGACCGCGATCTTCGCCAACATGAAGGCGTTCCTGGTCAACCGCGTCGGTGACTTCGGCTTCCTGCTGGGCATCGCCGGCGTGCTGTGGGTGTTCGGCACCCTGGACTACTCGCAGGTGTTCTCGCAGGCCGGCATGCTGGCTGACCCGCGCGCCCAGCTGCAGATCTGGGACGGCACCATCCTGGGCATGCAGCTGCTGAACGAGCCGGTGATCTGGTCGATCGCCACCGTCATCTGCATCTGCCTGTTCATTGGTGCCATGGGCAAGTCGGCCCAGGTCCCGCTGCATGTGTGGCTGCCGGACTCGATGGAAGGCCCGACCCCGATCTCGGCACTGATCCACGCCGCGACGATGGTGACAGCCGGTATCTTCATGGTCACCCGCATGTCACCGCTGTTCGAGCTGTCGCAGACCGCGCTGAACTTCGTGCTGTTCATCGGTGCCACCACCGCGTTCTTCACCGGCCTGATCGGCATCGTGCAGAACGACATCAAGCGCGTCGTCGCGTATTCCACGCTGTCCCAGCTGGGCTACATGACGGTTGCACTGGGCGTGTCGGCCTATTCGGCCGCCGTGTTCCACCTGATGACCCACGCCTTCTTCAAGGCCCTGCTGTTCCTGGGCGCCGGCTCGGTCATCATCGCGATGCACCACGAGCAGGACATGCGCAAGATGGGCGGCCTGCGCAAGTACATGCCGATCACCTTCATCACCATGTGGATCGGTACCCTGGCGCTGGTGGGTACGCCGTTCTTCTCCGGCTTCTACTCGAAGGACACCATCATCGAGGCGGCCGAGCTGCACGCGCACCTGTCCAACAACTGGGTGGCCACCTACGGCTACTGGGCCGTACTGGGCGGCGTGATCGTCACCAGCTTCTACAGCTTCCGCCTGCTGTTCCTGACCTTCCATGGCAAGGAACGATTCCGCGACACGCATGATGACCACGCGCATGGCCATGGCCATGACGAGCACCATGCCGCCGACGCCCACCACGGCGATGCGCATCACGACGACCACGGCCATGGCCACGGTCCTCATGAGCCGCACGAAACCCCGTGGGTGGTGACCCTGCCGCTGATCCTGCTGGCCATCCCTTCGATCGCCATCGGCTTCTTCAGCATCGGTCCGATGCTGTATGGCACCGACTGGGCCGGCCACCACGCGCATGACGCCATCAAGGGACAGGCGCATACCTTCTTCACTGGCATCGTCGACTTCTACGATCCGGCCAAGAACACCATCGGCTTCCTGGGCGAGGAGTTCCATGGCCCGGTCGCGTTCGCGCTGCACGGCATGATGGCGCCGGCGTTCGTGCTGACCGTTGCGGGCTTCCTGCTGGCCGCACTGTTCTACCTGTGGAAGCCGGACCTGTCGGGCAAGGCCCGCAAGACCTTCGCTCCGCTGGTTTCGGTGCTGGAAAACAAGTACGGCTTCGACAAGCTGTGGATCGATGGCTTTGCCGGTGGCAGCGTCAAGCTGGGCAAGGTCTCGCGCTGGATCGACAGCAACATCGTCGACGGCGTGGTCAATCTCTCGGCACGTGTTGTGGACGTCGCAGCCGGCGTGCTGCGTCGTACCCAATCCGGTTTCCTCTATCACTACGCCTTCGCGATGATCATCGGCCTGATTGCCCTGCTGGGCGTGCTGATGCATTACCTGCGTTGATGACCTGTACGGAATAAGAAGACGTGTCGAACTGGCCTCTACTCAGTGTCCTCATCTGGCTGCCGATCATCGGTGGTGCCCTGATTCTTGCGATCCGTGATGCGCAGACCGCCCGCTGGGCGTCGCTGGGCGTAGCGGTGCTGACGTTCGTGGCGAGCCTCTCGCTGCTGAGCGGCTACAACGCGGGCGTCGACGGTCTGCAGTTCGTCGAGACCCACGCCTGGATCCCGGCGTACAAGATCGGCTACAACCTGGGCGTGGACGGCATTGCCGTGGCGCTGATCCTGCTGACCACCCTGGTCAGCGTGCTTGCCCTGATCGGCGCCTGGAGCGCCATCGACAAGCGCGTGAACCAGTACGTGGCGGCCTTCCTTATCCTGGAAGGCGTCACCGTGGGCATCTTTGCTGCGACGGACGCGATGCTGTTCTACGTGTTCTTCGAAGCGATGCTGATCCCGATGTTCCTGATCATCGGTGTCTGGGGCGGCCCGCGCCGCATCTACGCCGCGCTGAAGTTCTTCCTGTACACCTTCCTCGGCTCGGTGCTGATGCTGGTGGCGCTGATCTACCTGTACATGAAGGGCGGAAGCTTCCAGCTGGCCGACCTGTACGCACTGCCGCTGTCGGCCAAGGAACAGACCTGGATCTTCTTCGCCTTCCTGATCGCCTTCGCGGTCAAGGTGCCGATGTTCCCGGTCCACACCTGGCTGCCGGATGCCCACGTGGAAGCGCCGACCGCCGGTTCGGTGATCCTGGCCGCGATCGCCCTGAAGATCGGTGGCTACGGCTTCCTGCGCTTCAACCTGCCGATCGTTCCGGACGCGTCGCAGGAATGGGCCTGGCTGGTGATCGCGTTGTCGCTGATCGCAGTGATCTATGTCGGCCTGGTCGCCCTGGTGCAGGACGACATGAAGAAGCTGATCGCCTACTCGTCGATCGCGCACATGGGCTTTGTCACCCTCGGCACCTTCATCGCCCTGTGGCTGGTGCGTGAAGCCGGCAACGCCGATGCCGCCCGCCTGGGCCTGCAGGGCGCCATGGTGCAGATGATCTCGCACGGCTTCGTGTCCGGCGCCATGTTCTCCTGCGTCGGCGTGCTGTACGACCGCATGCACAGCCGCCGCATCGCCGATTACGGCGGCGTGGTCAACGTGATGCCGTGGTTCGCCACCTTCGCCATGCTGTTCTTCATGGCCAATGCTGGCCTGCCGGGTACCAGCGGTTTCGTCGGCGAGTTCATGGTCATCCTCTCGGCCTTCCAGCGTAATCCGTGGATCGCCCTGGGCGCGGCCACCACCCTGATCATCGGCGCCGCCTACACCCTGTGGCTGTACAAGCGCATCTTCTTCGGCGAAGTGGCCAACAGCCATGTGGCCGAACTGAAGGACATCAACGGCCGCGAATGGCTGGTGCTGGGCGTGTTCGCCATCGGCGTGCTGGCCCTGGGCATCTACCCCAAGCCGCTGACCGACCTGATGGAGCCCTCGATCGCGAAGCTGGCGATGCAGATCGCATCCAGCAAGCTGCTGTAATTCCAGGATTTGATGATGACCACCTCGCCGCTGCTGCCATTGACCGCCGCTGACCTGCCACCGCTCGCTCCCGAGCTGGTGCTGATCGGCAGCGCCTTCGCCCTGATGATCCTCGACCTGTTCGTCAGCAACCGGAACAAGATCGTCACCCACCTGTTCGCGCTCGCTGCGCTGGCCGTGGTGCTGTTCATGCTGGCCACCGGCGTGGGCGGGCAGGGGGAGGTCTTCCATGGCATGTTCGTGCGCGATACCGCCGCGGACGTGATGAAGACCGGGATCGTGCTGCTCAGCGGCCTGACCCTGATCTACGGCTGGCGCTACCTGCGTGACCGCAACCTGTTCCAGGGCGAGATCCCGGTGCTGATCCTGTTCGGTACCGCCGGCATGATGATCCTGGTCTCGGCCGGCAGCCTGCTGATGGTCTACCTGGGCCTGGAGCTGCTGGCGCTGTGCTCCTACGCCCTGGTCGCCAGCAACCGTGAAAACGGCCTGGCCTCGGAAGCGGCGATGAAGTACATCGTGCTGGGCTCGCTGGCCTCGGGCCTGCTGCTGTACGGCATGTCGCTGATCTACGGCGCCACCGGCAGCCTGCACCTGGACGTCATCCGCGATGCCATCCCGCACTCGGAAGAGCGCGTGCTGCTGATCACCGGTGCGGTGTTCATGATCGCCGGCGTCGCCTTCAAGCTGGGCGCCGCGCCGTTCCACATGTGGCTGCCGGACGTCTACCAGGGTGCCCCGGCACCGATCGCGCTGTTCATCAGCTCGGCGCCGAAGCTGGCGGCCTTCGGCATGGCCTACCGCCTGCTGGAAATGGGCGTGGGGCCGCTGTCGACCGAGCTGCAGCTGCTCATTGCCGGCCTGGCCGCAGTCTCGCTGGTCATCGGCAACCTGATGGCCATCGCGCAGAGCAACCTCAAGCGAATGCTGGCGTTCTCCACCGTCTCGCACATCGGCTTCCTGCTGATGGGCATCGCCGGTGGCGGCGCGCAGGGCTATGCCGCCGCGCTGTTCTACGCACTGGCCTACGCCATCATGTCGACCGCTGCCTTCGGTGCGATCATCGCCCTGTCGCGCGCAGGTTTCGAAGCCGAGAACATCGAGGACTTCAAGGGGCTCAACGCCCGCAATCCGTGGATGGCCGGCCTGGTGCTGTGCATCATGGCGTCGCTGGCCGGCATCCCGCCGTTCCTGGGGTTCTGGACCAAGCTGGCGGTGCTGGGCGCGGCCGTCAACGGCGGCCTGCTGTGGCTGGCCATCCTTGGCGTGCTGTGCGCCGTGGTGGGCTGCTTCTACTACCTGCGCGTCATCAAGGTCATGTACTTCGATGAGCCGGTGGGCGAGGCCATGCCGCGCAGCAACGACCGCGTGCTGGGCCTGGTGCTGGGCGTGAACGCGCTGGCACTGCTGGCGCTGGGCCTTGCCTGGAACCCGATCATGGTCTGGTGCCAGCAGGCATTTGCGCATCTTGCATAAAAATTGACACAAAGCTGCGCGATTCGTGTAATATGCGCAGCCTGAGTTGTCACTGCAGCGGTTCAGCCAGAACATCGTTGCGGTAGCCGTCCTCGAAAGAGCGCGGCAGCAGTTCAAACACTTCCGGTGCGGGGTGGAGCAGTCTGGCAGCTCGTCGGGCTCATAACCCGAAGGTCGCAGGTTCAAATCCTGCCCCCGCTACCAACGTCGGATCGGCGCCAACCGATTTGATGAATGAGGGAAAGCTTGCATGTTTCGAAGCAATCGCTCATAATTCCGCTCCTGATGCGGGGTGGAGCAGTCTGGCAGCTCGTCGGGCTCATAACCCGAAGGTCGCAGGTTCAAATCCTGCCCCCGCTACCAAGTAAAGAGATCGCCTTCGAAGTCCTCCTTCGAAGGCGTTTTTCTTTGGGCTGGCCCGTTTCTGTAGAGTCGAGCCATGCCCGAACTGCCGGTGCGGAAAAGGGGCTGCCCCCACGCCCGCACCTTGCACCAGCGCGGTGCAGCCGCTATCATCAGCGGCCTAGCAGTACCCCTGAAGGCGGCCTCCCAGCGGGAGTCCGGATCCGGAAGGAGGGCCGCGACCGGCAGGCAATGCAGGTTGCAACCGGAATCCAGTCACCGGAGTCTTTCCGGAAAAGGGGCCCAGCGGGCCCTTTGTCGTTTCCGGGGCGTCATGTTTTCACGCTGGCCAAGGCCGGCACCCAACCAAGAGATCAAGGCAGGCTGTGAGCGACAAGGCAACCGACATCGCGAATCTGCTCGCCCCGACCGTTGTGTCGCTGGGCCTGGAGCTGCTGGGCGTTGAGTATCTGCCGGCCCCCGGCGGTGCGACCCTGCGCCTTTACATCGACGTGCCACTGGCTGAACAGCCCGAGCGCACCATCAATGTCGACGACTGTGAGCGGGTCAGCCGCGAAGTGTCGGCGCAGCTGGACGTCGAAGACCCGATCAGCGGCAATTACACGCTGGAAGTGTCCTCGCCGGGCGTGGATCGCCCGTTGTTCAACCTGGAGCAGTTCGCTCGCCACCAGGGTGAATCGGCCAAGGTCACGCTGAAGCTGCCGCAGGACAACCGTCGTCGCCTGCAGGGGCGTATCGAGGCGACCGACGAGGCTGCGGGCACCATCACCTTCATCGTCGACAAGGCCGAAGTGGTGGTGTCGGCCGACAACATCGACAAGGCACGGATCATGCCCGACTGGGTGGCGCTGGGGCTGGCCCCGAGCAAGCCGACCGGTCCGGCACCGAAGCGTCCGAAGCCGAACACGAATTCTTCTTCCAACGAGCCGGCGGCAAAGAAGCCGCGCGCGGAGTGAGCCAATGAGCAAGGAACTGTTGCTGGTAGTCGACGCAGTCGCCAACGAGAAGGGCGTGCCGCGTGAAGTGATCTTCGATGCCATCGAGGCCGCTCTGGCCTCGGCAGCGAAGAAGCGCTATCCCGACGAGGAAGTGCTGACCCGCGTGGTCATCGACCACAAGGATGGCAGCTACGAAACCTTCCGCCGCTGGGAAGTGGTGGCCGATGATGTGGTCATGGAGTCGCCCGACCGCCAGATCCGCCTGATGGATGCCGTCGACGAAGCCGAAGGCGTCGAGGTCGGCGACTACATCGAAGAACAGATCGAGAACCCGGACTTCGGCCGCATTGCTGCCCAGGCCGCCAAGCAGGTCATCGTCCAGCGCGTGCGCGAAGCCGAGCGCCAGCAGGTCGTGGACGCGTGGAAGGATCGTGTCGGTGAGTTGATCACCGGCGTGGTCAAGCGCGCCGAGCGCGGCAACATCTATGTCGACCTCGGTGGCAACGCCGAAGGCTTCATTCCGAAGGACAAGGGCATCCCGCGCGACGTGCTGCGCGCCGGTGACCGCGTGCGCGGCTACCTGGCCGAGGTCCGTTCGGAACCGCGTGGTCCGCAGCTGTTCATCAGCCGCGCCGCCCCGGAATTCATGATCGAGCTGTTCAAGCTGGAAGTGCCGGAAGTCGGCCAGGGCCTGGTGGAAATCAAGGCCTGTGCGCGCGATCCGGGCGATCGCGCCAAGATCGCCGTGCTGGCCCACGACCAGCGCACCGATCCAATCGGTGCCTGCATCGGCATGCGCGGTTCGCGCGTGCAGGCCGTGTCCAACGAGCTCAACGGCGAGCGCGTGGACATCGTGCTGTGGAACGACAATCCGGCCAACTTCGTCATCAATGCGATGGCGCCGGCCGAAGTCCAGTCGATCATCGTCGATGAAGACAAGCACTCGATGGACCTGGCCGTTGCCGAAGACCGTCTCGCCCAGGCGATCGGCAAGGGCGGCCAGAACGTGCGCCTGGCCAGCCGCCTGACCGGCTGGCAGCTCAACGTGATGACCCAGGACCAGGTCACCGCCAAGTCGGAGGCCGAGCAGGCCGCCGCACGCCAGCTGTTCATGGACAAGCTGGAAGTGGACGAAGAGATCGCCGGCATCCTGGTCAGCGAAGGCTTCGGCACCGTCGAGGAAATCGCATATGTCCCGGTCGGCGAACTGCTGGCCGTGGAAGGTTTCGACGAAGACATCGTCGAAGAGCTGCGCGCTCGTGCCCGCGATGCGCTGCTCAATGAGGCCCTGGCAGTCGAGGAAGGCCTTGAAGACGGCCAGCCGGCGCAGGACCTGCTGTCCCTGAAGGGCATGGACGAAGCCACCGCGTATGCGCTGGCCGGCCACGGCGTGCGTACCAGCGAGGACCTGTCCGACCTGGCCGCCGACGAGGTCATGGACTTCGGCATTGAAGGGCTGGACCAGGAGCGCGCTGCGGCGCTGATCCTGGCCGCGCGTGCCGAGGAGATCGCCCGACTGGAACGCGGCGAATGAGCCGGCAATGAACAGGGCCCTGAGCCGCTCAGGGCGTAGAATCCGCGCCACCTCCAGATGCGGGGGGGCGCCCACAAGATCATAGGATCCGAATGTCGCAGCAAACCACCATCCGCAAGCTTGCCGAACTGGTCAACACGCCGGTCGAAAAACTGCTGGAACAGCTGGCCGGTGCCGGCATGAAGTTCAGCGGTCCCGACCAGGTCGTGACCAGTACCGAGAAGGTGAAGCTCCTGGGCTTCCTTCGTCGTTCGCACGGCAAGCCCGAGCAGGCCCCGGAAGAGACGGATCAGTCTGCAAAGAAGATCACGCTCAACCGCCGGAAACAGCAGGAAGTGACGGTCAGTTCCGGTCGCAGCAAGACGACCGTGAATGTCGAGGTGCGCCAGAAGCGTACCTACGTCAAGGATGGTGCTCGCGCCATGACGCCGGACGAAGAGCGCGCCGACATCCTGCGCAAGCTGGAAGAGTCGCGTGCGCGCAACCTCGCCGAACAGCAGGCGCTGGCCGAAAAGGATCGTCTGCGCGACGAAGCCATCGTCCGTGCCCGCGAGGAAGAGGCCGCCGCCAAGGAACGCGCCGAGGCCGAGAAGAAGGCCGCCGAGGAAGCTGCGGCTGCCGCCAAGGCGGCCGAGACGCTGGCTGCCAGCAAGCCCAAGCGTGCTCCGATCGACGAAACCGCGCCGCGCCCGCCGCGCGCCCCGGCGACAGCCCCGGCTGCGCCGCGCAGTGCGCCGCCGCCGCGCAACGACGACCGCAACAACCGCAGCGCGCCGCGCAACGAGCGTGGCCCGGGTGATCGTTTCGCCGGCCAGATGCACCTGTCTGCGGCCGATCGTGCGCGTCGTGGCAACAGCAACAACAGCAACACCCGTGGTCGTCCGGGCGGCCGCAACCAGGCCGGTGGCCGTCGCGACATGTCGCGTGGTGGCAACAACGCCGGCCCGCACGCGTTCGAACGTCCGACCGCACCGGTGGTGCGTGAAGTGGCGATCGGCGACACCATTACCGTGGCCGACCTGGCGCAGAAGCTTGCGCTGAAGGGTGGCGAGGTGGTGAAGGCGCTGTTCAAGATGGGCGTGATGGCCACCATCACCCAGTCCATCGACCATGACACCGCCGCGCTGGTGACCGAAGAACTCGGCCACAAGGCGATCCGTGCCAACGACAACGACGCCGAAGACGCGCTGCTGGCCTCGGCCGGTGAAAACCAGGGCGAAGCCACCCAGCGTCCGCCGGTGGTCACCATCATGGGCCACGTCGACCACGGCAAGACCTCGCTGCTGGATTACATCCGCCGCACCAAGGTTGCCACCGGCGAAGCCGGCGGCATCACCCAGCACATCGGTGCCTACCACGTGGATACGCCCAAGGGCGTGATCAGCTTCCTGGATACCCCGGGCCACGCGGCGTTCACCTCGATGCGTGCGCGCGGCGCCAAGCTGACCGACATTGTGGTGCTGGTCGTTGCTGCCGATGACGGCGTCATGCCGCAGACCAAGGAAGCGATCCAGCACGCCCGTTCGGCGGGTGTGCCGCTGATCGTGGCGATCAACAAGATCGACAAGTCCGACGCCGACCCGATGCGGGTCAAGAACGAACTGCTGTCCGAGCAGGTCGTGGCCGAGGACTTCGGTGGTGACACCCAGATGGTGGAGATCTCGGCCAAGACCGGCCTGGGCATCGACGACCTGCTGGACGCCATCTCGATCCAGGCCGAACTGCTGGAACTGAAGGCGGTCGACGAAGGCCGGGCCTCGGGCGTGGTGATCGAATCGTCGCTGGACAAGGGCCGTGGCCCGGTCGCCACCGTGCTGGTGCAGCAGGGTCGCCTGAAGAAGGGCGACTACCTGGTGTGCGGCATCCAGTACGGCCGCGTGCGTGCGCTGTTCGACGAAACCGGCAAGCAGCCGGCGTTCGCCGGCCCGTCCATCCCGGTGCAGGTCCTGGGCCTGTCCGGCGTGCCGGAAGCCGGTGACGACTTCGTGGTCGTCGAGGACGAGCGCCTGGCCAAGGACGTTGCCCAGCAGCGTGAGACCAAGCGCCGTGAATCGCGCCTGGTCGCCACCGCGGGCAGCCGCATGGAAGACATCATGGCGACCCTGGGCAAGGGCGAGGGCCAGCAGGTCCTCAACCTGGTCATCAAGGCCGACGTGCAGGGTTCGGTGCAGGCCCTGAGCCAGGCACTGGTCGCGCTGTCCAACGACGACATCCGCATCAACGTGATCCACTCCGGCGTGGGCGGCATCACCGAGTCGGACGCCAACTCGGCGGCCGCTTCGAAGGCCACCGTCATCGGCTTCAACGTGCGTGCGGATGCTTCGGCCCGTCGCATCATCGAATCCAACGGCGTGGACCTGCGTTACTTCTCGATCATCTATGACGTGATCGATCAGGTGAAGCAGGTGGCCTCCGGCCTGCTGGGCGTGGAGATCCGCGAAGAGATCATCGGTATCGCCGAGGTCCGCGACGTCTTCCGCAGCTCCAAGCTGGGCGCTGTTGCCGGCTCGATGGTCATCGAGGGCGTGGTCAAGCGCAACAAGCCGATCCGCGTGCTGCGCGACAGCGTGGTGATCTTCGAGGGCGAGCTGGAATCGCTGCGTCGCTTCAAGGAGAACGTCGAGGAAGTCCGCAACGGTACCGAATGCGGTATCGCGGTGAAGGCCTACAACGACGTCAAGCCGGGTGACCAGATCGAGTGCTTCGAGCGTATCGAAGTGCCGCGCACCCTGTAATGCTGCAAGGCGGCCCGACCAACGGTCGGGCCCTACCGTGATGTAGAACCCGACCAACGGTCGGGTACCATGGTAGATGTAGCGCCCGACCGTTGGCCGGGCGACAATCGAATCAAAGATAGCGCCCGACCGTTGGCCGGGCGACAATCGAATCAAAGGTAGCGCCCGACCGTTGGTCGGGCGACAACTGAACCAAGAGCTCCTCGTGCCCAAGACTTTCCATCGAACCGACCGTGTCTCTGCCCAGCTGCGCCGCGAACTCGGCACCCTGGTGCACAACGCCGTGCGCGAGCACGGGTTGCCCTCGGTGAGCGTGTCCGACGTGGAAATCACCCGCGACATGGCTCATGCCAAGGTCTTCGTCACCGCGCTGATGCCGGAGCGTTCGGCGGAAGCGGTGGCCGGCCTGAAGGAACTGGGCTACCGCCTGCGCATGGACCTGGCCCGGGCGATGAAGCTGCGCCATGTGCCGGAGCTGCATTTCCACTACGACGACTCGGTCGATCGTGGCGAGCATATCGACAACCTCCTGCGCGACCTGCCCGATACGCTGGCCGCGGAGAAGCGTCGCGAGAGCGACGAAGAATAAGCCAGCGCCGGGCCCATGCCCGGCGTCTTTTCATTCTGACCGTGCGAGGCCGGACGCTGGCCGCGCTTCGCGCTCGCCGGGCATGGCCCGGCGCTACCCGTATCTGTCATGACCCGAATTCAGTTCCGCCGCCTGGATGGCATCCTGCTGCTCGACAAGTCGACCGGCATGAGCTCCAACGCCGCCCTGCAGGTGGCCAGTCGCCTGTTCCGTGCCGAGAAGGGCGGCCACACCGGCAGCCTCGACCCGCTGGCCACCGGTCTGCTGCCGCTGTGCTTCGGCGAGGCGACCAAGATCGCTGGGCTGCTGCTGGGGTCGGCCAAGGCCTACGATGCCGAGATCGTGCTCGGCCAGACGACCGATACCGACGATTCCGAGGGCCAGGTGCTGCTGCAGCGCCCGGTACCGGCGATCGGTGCCGAGGCCCTGCAGGCCGCGTTGGCGCCGCTGACCGGCAACATCCGCCAGCGTGCCCCGGTCTATTCGGCACTGAAGCAGGGTGGTGAGCCGCTGTATGTGAAGGCCCGCCGTGGTGACGTCATCGAGGCGCCGGAACGCGAGGTGCAGGTGCACGCCATCGACGTGCTGGAGCAGCAGCCTGAGCGCTTGCGGCTGCGCGTGACCTGCGGTTCGGGCACCTACATCCGCAGCCTGGCCCGCGACCTGGGCGAGGCGCTGGGATGTGGCGCACACATCAGTGCGCTGCGCCGGCTCTGGGTGGAGCCGTTCCGCGAACCGGCGATGGTCACCCTGGACCAGCTGCGGGCGATGGCCGAGGCCGGCGACGAGGCGGCCATGGATGCGCTGCTGCTGCCGCTGGCGGCCGGCCTGGCTGAATACCCGCGGGTCGAACTCGATGCCGACCAGGCCCATCGCTTCTGCGTCGGCCAGCGCCAGCGCGACCCGTCCTGGCCCCACGGCCTGGTGGCGGTGTTCGGTCCGGGCGATGCTGTCCAGGGGCTGGGCCAGGTCGATGGCAGTGGCCTGCTGGCTCCGCAGCGTCGTTTCAACCTCTGACCGGGGCCAGGGCGGTTCAGCCCCGGTCCTTGTCCCGGAAGCCCCTGGCCGTTACAATTTCGCGGCCGTTTTCCGGCAGCCTGCCTCGTGCAGGTTTCATCCTCGTAGTCCACGGCGAGCCTGGCGGTGCGCGAAGCGCGTTCCTGCCGGCCACGCATCACAGAGAAAAAAGAAATGTCGATCGACACCCAGAAGGTCATTGAAGACAACAAGCGCAGCGCCGCTGACACCGGCTCCCCGGAAGTCCAGGTGGCCCTGCTGACCGCCCGCATCGAACTGCTGACCGGCCACTTCAAGACCCACAAGAAGGACCACCACAGCCGCCGCGGCCTGCTGCAGATGGTCAACCGCCGTCGCAGCCTGCTCGACTACCTGAAGAAGAAGGACGTCGAGCGTTACAAGGCCCTGATCGAGAAGCTTGGCCTGCGTCGCTAAGCAACGAATTCCCCGCGGCGCAGCGATGCGCCGCGGTTTTGTTTTGTAGTACCGCAATCCCCGATTCAGGCCGGAACGATCCGGTCACCCGCTGGCGGCAAGGGTCGCCGACGGTCCAAATTCGCAGACAGCATCCCCAAGGACACCCTCCGTGGCAAAAATCACCAAAACCTTCCAGTACGGCAAGCACACCGTCACGCTTGAGACCGGCGAAGTCGCCCGCCAGGCCAGCGGTGCCGTCATCGTCAAGATGGACGACACCGTACTGCTGGTCACCGCCGTCGCCGCCAAGAGCGCGCGCGAAGGCCAGGACTTCTTCCCGCTGACCGTCGATTATCAGGAAAAGTTCTACGCCGGCGGCCGTATTCCGGGTGGTTTCTTCAAGCGTGAAGGCCGTGCGACCGAGAAGGAAACGCTGATCTCGCGCCTGATCGACCGTCCGATCCGCCCGCTGTTCCCGGAGGACTACAAGAACGAAGTGCAGATCATCGCCACGGTGATGTCGCTGAACCCGGACGTGGACGGTGACATCCCGGCCCTGATCGGTGCCTCGGCTGCCCTGGCCCTGGCCGGTACCCCGTTCATGGGTCCGATCGGCGCTGCCAAGGTCGGTTACAAGAACGGCGAGTACATCCTGAACCCGACCGTCAGCGAACTGGCTGACTCGCAGCTGGAACTGGTCGTCGCCGGTACCTCCAACGCCGTGCTGATGGTCGAATCCGAAGCCGCGCTGCTGTCCGAAGAAGTGATGCTGGGCGCCGTGACCTTCGGTCACCGCGAAATGCAGAAGGTCATCAACGCGATCAACGAGCTGACCGTCGAAGCCGGCACCAAGCCGTCGACCTGGGAAGCCCCGGCCAAGAACGACGCGCTGATCTCCGCCCTGAAGGAAGCCATCGGCCCGCGCCTGGGCGAAGCTTTCCAGGTGCGTGACAAGCTGCAGCGCCGCGACGCCATCTCGGCGATCAAGAAGGACGTATTCGAAGCCCTGGCGGGCCGCGTGGCCGCCGAAGGCTGGAACCCGGCCGAGCTGTCGAAGGAATTCGGCGAGCTGGAATACCGCACCATGCGTGACTCGGTGCTGGACACCAAGGTCCGCATCGACGGCCGTGCGCTGGACACCGTCCGCCCGATCACCGTGAAGACCGGCGTGCTGCCGCGTACCCACGGTTCCTCGCTGTTCACCCGCGGCGAAACCCAGGCCATCGTGACCATCACCCTGGGCACCGCCCGTGATGGCCAGGTCATCGACGCCGTTGCCGGTGAGTACAAGGAAAACTTCCTGTTCCACTACAACTTCCCTCCGTTCTCGGTGGGCGAGTGCGGCCGCATGATGGGCCCGAAGCGCCGCGAAATCGGCCACGGTCGTCTGGCCAAGCGCGGCGTGCTGGCTGTCATGCCGTCGCTGGAAGCCTTCCCGTACACCATCCGCGTCGTTTCGGAAATCACCGAGTCGAACGGTTCCTCGTCGATGGCCTCGGTCTGCGGCTCGTCGCTGGCCCTGATGGACGCCGGCGTGCCGGTGAAGGCCCCGGTGGCCGGTATCGCCATGGGTCTGGTCAAGGAAGGCGATCGTTTCGTGGTCCTGTCCGACATCCTGGGTGACGAAGATCACCTGGGCGACATGGACTTCAAGGTGGCCGGTACCGCTGAGGGCATCTCCGCCCTGCAGATGGACATCAAGATCGAAGGCATCACCGAAGAAATCATGAAGCAGGCCCTGCAGCAGGCCAAGGCTGGCCGCCTGCACATCCTGGGCGAGATGGCCCACGGCCTGACCGCTCCGCGTGAAGAGCTGTCGGACTACGCGCCGCGCCTGCTGACCATCAAGATCCACCCGGACAAGATCCGCGAAGTGATCGGCAAGGGCGGCTCGACCATCCAGGCCATCACCAAGGAAACCGGCACCCAGATCGACATCCAGGACGACGGCACCATCGTCATCGCGTCGGTCAACGCCATCGCTGCCCAGGCTGCCAAGGCCCGCATCGAGCAGATCACCTCGGACGTCGAGCCGGGCCGCATCTACGAAGGCAAGGTCGCCAAGATCATGGACTTCGGTGCGTTCGTCACCATCCTGCCGGGCAAGGATGGCCTGGTCCACGTCTCGCAGATCTCCAGCGAGCGCGTCGAGAAGGTCGGCGACGTGCTGAAGGAAGGCGATGTGGTCAAGGTCAAGGTGCTGGAAGTCGACAAGCAGGGCCGTATCCGCCTGTCGATGAAGGCAGTCGAAGAAGGCGAAGGCGCCAGCGCCGAATAATCGGTACTGCTGATCGTGCGGTGGGTGAGGACCGTTGGTCCTCACGCTTTCGCAAATGAAAAAGCGGGCTTCGGCCCGCTTTTTCTTTGCCTCGATGTTGCGAAGAGAAGCTCATCCAGGTCGCTGCATGTCCTGCTGCAGTGCATGATCGCCGCCACGCGGCCATCGTTCTGTCTCGGTTGCACGGATCGCGCCTGTCCATGGGACGACATGCCGCGATACCCGTACCGCAGCCCCATCGGTTTGCTAACGTGGCGGCGCCTTCGAACCGGGAGATCTCCATGTTCCGCCAGACCGTGGCCGTCCTTGCCGTGCTGATTGCCGGCGCCCTGCCCATTGCCGCGCGCGCCGCGCCTGCGCAGCCGCCGATCTTCGGTGCCTACTATCCCGGTGGATCGGCCGAGCGCTACCCGGTGTCGAGCATTCCGGCCGAGCGCCTCACCCACCTGTTCTACGCGTTCTCGACCATCGAGGACGGGCGGTGCACGATCGGTGCGGAAGCGCCGAAGAATTTCGCCGCACTGGCCGAACTCAAGAAGGCGCATCCGCACCTGCGCACGCTGATTTCGATCGGTGGCTGGGGTGCGGGTGGGTTCTCCGATGCAGCGCTGACCGAGGCCAGCCGCAAGCGCTTGGTCGATTCGTGCATGGCGCTGTTCTTCGATCGCCATGCCGGCAGCTTCGACGGCGTGGACATCGATTGGGAGTTCCCGGTCAGTGGCGGACCGAAGGAGCTGGCGCATCGCCCGCAGGATCGCGTCAATCTGACCCGGCTTGCCCAGGCCTTCCGCGCGGCACTCGATGCGCGCGGCCGCAGGACGGGGCAGTCGATGCTGCTGACTGCCGCGCTGGCCGCCGGTCGCCTGCAGACCGATGGCCCCTACGATCCAGCAGCGAGCTATGACCTGCCGGCGCTGGCCAAGGTGTTCGATTTCATCAACCTCATGAGCTACGACATGGGCACCGGCTTCTCCTCGGTGTCGACCTTCAATGCGCCTCTGCATGAAGTGCCGGCCGATCCGCTGGCGCCGGAGCTGCGGCGCTGGAACAACGTGGCCGGCGCGGTGCAGTTCTACCGCGATCACGGCGTGCCGGCCGGGAAGCTGGTGCTGGGCGTACCGTTCTACGGGCGCGGCTTCAAGGTCACCGGCGACGCCCCGGATGGGCTGTACCAGGCCTACAGTGCGCCGGCTGATGCCGGCGACTGGCGGGTGATCAAGGCGCGCTATCTCGACCAGCCGGGTTGGACGAAACACTGGCAGCCGCAGGCGCAGAGCCCGTGGCTGTACAACGCCGCGCAGAAGGTCTTCATCAGCTATGAAGACCCGCGCTCGATCGGGCTGCGTGCGCAGTTCGCCCGTGAGCAGGGCCTGGCCGGGGTGTTCATGTGGGAACTGACCGGCGATGACGAACAGGCCAGCCTGCTCAACGCCATGCTCGCCCCGTGGCAGAAGGCGCGCATCGGCGATTGAGTCGCCTGCTGGCGCCGGGCCATGCTCGGCGACGCTTCAGTTCGCCCAGACGCTGTTCGGATCGCCGTTGCGGGCGCGGCGTTGGCTGGCCACGGCCAGACGCGCGAAGCCGAAGGCCATCGCCAGCGCGATGGCATCGACCCAGAACAGCGGCCAGTGGCCACGCGCAGCCGCACGCCACAGCCAGTCACCATTGAGTGCGCCGTGCAGTACCGGCACCAGCGCGGTACTGACCGCCGCCGCCCACAACAGTTCGCGTGCCGCCTGCGCCGGGCGGCGCAGCGCGGCCCATAGCGCGCAGGCCGCCCAGCTGCCGAAGCAGGCCCAGCGGATGCCGTGGTCGACCGCCGACGGTGCCAGCCGTTCCAGCACCAGTGCGGTGCCGAACGCGATCGAGATCGCCACGCACAGGCCGATGCACACGCCGACCGTGGCCCGCGCCATGTTCACACCGGCACGTGGCTGTTGCGGCTGGCGACGCTTGCGCCGCGACTCGATCCACAGCAGGTTGCCGGAGTAGAACAGGAACGCACCGCCGAGTCCGAGCAGGAAGTACAGCCAGACCACCACGCCATTGCCGAATTCGCCGAAGTGCAACGCGTAGGCGGCGCTGAGCGTGGCGTGGTTGGCGTCGCGCTGGCCCGGCAGCTGCGACGCGAGCAGATTGCCGGTGGCGACGTCCAATGCCACGGCACCAAGCGGGCCGAGCGTGCCACTGGCCTCGCCGGTGATCTCGATCGTCGCGTTGGCATCGCCGCCATTGGCCAGCTTCAGATAGGCCGGTTCGAAGTTGGCCACGCCCTGTGCGCGGGCCACTTCAAGTGCGCGCGCATGCAGCACGCGCAGGCTGCCCGGCGGCGCTGGAATGCCACTGGCATTGCGCACCGGCGCGGTGTCCATCGCAGTCGGTACTGCCTGCAGCGCGTTGCCGTCGTAGATCAGCGGATTGAGCAGGGCCATCTGCACGAACACCAGGCAGAGCAGGGCGCCGGTGACCGCGAACATCAGGTGGAAGGGCAGGCTGAGCACACCGACCACGTTGTGCGCGTCCTGCCACAGCTGCTTCAGGTTGCGCCCCGGACGCAGCGCGAACAGGTCGCCGAGCAGCTTCGGCAGATGGATCACCAGGCCGCTGAGCAGTGCCATCCCGTACAGCAGGCTGACAATGCCCATCACGTAGATCCCGGCCACGGGCAGGCCGAGGCTGTAATGGAGCTCGTTGACCAGTTCGGCCAGTCCGGTCTGCGGTGGTGTGGGGCTGCCGGCGATCTGGCCGGGCCAGGCATAGCGCCAGCTGCCGTCATCGGCCTGCCAGTAGGCCAGAGGCTGCGGGTGTTCGGTGCCGGGGAAGGTCATGCCGACGTGGCGGCGCGCTTCCGGATGCGCCGCCAGCACGTCCTCCAGCAGGTACTGGGCGTCATCCAGGCTGGCCGGGAGTGCCGTGGCGGCGCCCGGTGTCTGCCACCGCGGCAGGTCATGGTGGAACAGGGTCAGCGAGCCTGCGTAGAAAGCCACGAACAGGCCGAAGCCGGCCACCAGGCCGACCCAGGTGTGCAGGGTGGTGAACGTGCGCAGGGTCTGCGAACTGAACTTCATGGCGTGGATCTCATTGCACCGCGCCGGTCAGGCGCAGCAGCCCGAGCACGACGAAGCCGGTGGCGGCGCTGCCGCCCAGCACCAGCCAGGCGCGCAGCGCGCTGCGGAAGCTGAACGCCCACAGGGCGGCCAGCATCCACAGCGGGATGAAGGCGATCAGGGTAGGTACCAGCGCTCGCTGCCAAGGGCCCGGCGGAAGCCAGGCCAGCAGGCCGGTAACGGCGGCTGCAAGCAGGAAGCCGACGATGATGCCGGCGAAGGCGCGCGCCCACATCAGGGCAACTCCGTGCCCGGTCGGTGCCAGGCGGCCAGCGCCGGCAGCAGCATCGCCGCGAGCATCCAGGTGCACAACATCGCCACCAGGCCGGCGGCAAAGCCGAGCTCGGCCATCCACAGCCACAGCGCGGCGGCAGCGGCGACCAGGCCGATCTGGCGGCCCAGGCGGCCGGCGCGGCGCAGGCGCGGCCAGCGGCAGTGGGGCGAGGCCGCATAGAAGGCCAGTGCCGAGAACATCGCCGCCAGCATGCCCAAGCTGCAGAAACCCAGCGTGGAGAGGCCGACGGTGATCATCGCGGGCAGCCTGCGCGGCGGCGGGTCGGCGAACGCGGGGCACGGGCGGGGCCGGCGGCAGCCGGTCGAAGCGGGTGGCGCATCACGAGGTCCTGGGGGGAAGCGGGCAGGCTGGCACGGGGCGGGCTGCGCGCACATGGTAATCATTGCGTTTTCACGCCGCCAGCGCGGCTCATTCAGCGGGCCGTATGGTGGCCCTTGGGCTTTCCGGTGCGCTGGTTTAAGATCATCGCAGAACCCCTGACTGGAACAAGGTGGCCCGCGCCCAGCGCCGGCCGAGCGTGCGACATGAGCACTACCACCGCCCACTGTTGACCTGCCCCCGAAGGCCCTGCGTTCCAGGCGCCCTCGCGGCGCTTTTTTATTGCCCGGGCAACGGCCCGGGAACGCTTTCCAGCCCGCCCGGCGGGCCCGCACGAAGCCACTGCGATGATCAACATTACCCTTCCCGACGGCAGCCGCCGCGAATTCGAAAACCCTGTGAGCGTCATGGAGGTTGCCCAGTCGATCGGCGCCGGCCTGGCCAAGGCCACCATCGCCGGTGCCGTGGATGGCGTGCTGGTCGATGCCAGCGACGTCATCGACCACGACGCCAGCCTGCGCATCATCACCGCCAAGGACGAGGAGGGCGTGGAGATCATCCGCCACTCCTGCGCCCACCTGGTCGGCCACGCCGTCAAGCAGCTGTACCCGGATGTGAAGATGGTGATCGGTCCGGTGATCGCCGAAGGCTTCTACTACGACATCTATTCCGAGCGCCCGTTCACCCCGGACGACATGGCCGCGATCGAGAAGCGCATGGGTGAACTGATCGCCCAGGACTACGACGTCATCAAGAAGATGACGCCGCGCGCCGAAGTGGTCGAGATCTTCAAGGCCCGTGGCGAGGACTACAAGCTGCGCCTGATCGAGGACATGGCCGACGACATCCAGGCGATGGGCATGTACTACCACCAGGAATACGTGGACATGTGCCGCGGCCCGCACGTGCCGAACACGCGCTTCCTGAAGGCCTTCAAGCTGACCCGCATCTCCGGCGCCTACTGGCGCGGTGACGCGCAGAACGAGCAGCTGCAGCGCATCTACGGCACCGCCTGGGCCGACAAGAAGCAGCTGGAGGCGTACATCAAGCGCATCGAAGAAGCCGAAATGCGCGACCACCGCCGCATCGGCAAGCAGCAGGATCTGTTCCACCTGCAGGAAGAAGCCCCGGGCCTGGTGTTCTGGCACCCGAAGGGCTGGGCGCTGTGGCAGGTGGTGGAGCAGTACATGCGCAAGGTCTACCGCAACAGCGGCTATGGCGAAGTGCGTTGCCCGCAGATTCTGGACGTGAGCCTGTGGAAGAAGTCCGGCCACTGGGACAACTACCAGGACAACATGTTCTTCACCGAATCGGAGAAACGCACTTACGCGGTCAAGCCGATGAACTGCCCGGGCCACATCCAGGTGTTCAACCAGGGCCTGCACAGCTACCGCGACCTGCCGATCCGCTACGGCGAGTTCGGGTCGTGCCACCGCAACGAGCCGTCCGGCGCGCTGCACGGCATCCTGCGCGTGCGTGGCTTCACCCAGGACGACGGCCACGTGTTCTGCACGGAAAACCAGATCGAGTCGGAAGTGACCGCCTTCCACCAGCAGGCGCTGGCGGTCTACCAGCACTTCGGCTTCGACGAGATCCAGATCAAGATCGCGCTGCGCCCGGAATCGCGCCTGGGTGACGACGCCACCTGGGACAAGGCCGAAGGCGCGCTGCGCTCGGCACTGACCGCCTGTGGCGTGGAATGGCAGGAGCTGCCGGGCGAGGGCGCCTTCTACGGCCCGAAGATCGAGTACCACCTGAAGGATGCCATCGGCCGTACCTGGCAGCTGGGCACGATGCAGGTCGACTTCATGATGCCCGGCCGCCTGGGCGCCGAGTACGTGGACGAGAACAGCCAGAAGAAGCACCCGGTGATGCTGCACCGGGCCATCGTCGGCTCGATGGAGCGTTTCCTGGGCATCCTGATCGAGCACCATGCCGGCCAGTTCCCGGCCTGGCTGGCGCCGACCCAGGTGGTGGTGGCCAACATCACCGACGCCCAGGCCGACTATGTCTCGGGCGTGACCAAAACCCTTGCGGAGCAAGGCTTCCGCGTCAGCTCGGATTTGCGTAACGAGAAGATCGGCTATAAAATCCGCGAGCATACGTTGCAGCGCGTGCCCTACCTGCTGGTCATCGGTGACCGCGAGAAGGAAAATGGGGCTGTGGCGGTGCGTACGCGTTCTGGCGAAGACCTGGGCAGCATGAGCCTGCAGGCCTTCATCGAGCGGCTCCACGCCGAGGGCGCGTAAGCAAAGGTCCGGTCCGGGGGCACAGGCACCCGGGCCGGTTCGATACCCTTGGGAGAACGTAATATCAGCACCCCTGACAACAAACAGAACCGCAAGAATCAGGAAATCCGTGTGCCGCGCGTCCGCGTGATCGGCAGTGACGGAGAGATGATCGGCGTGTTGTCGCGCGACGAAGCGCTGTCCATGGCCGAAGATGAAGGCCTGGACCTGGTCGAAATCCAGCCGCAGGCCGATCCGCCTGTCTGCAAGATCATGGACTTCGGCAAGTTCAAGTTCGAAGCGCAGAAGAAGGCCAGCGAGGCCAAGAAGAAGACCAAGCAGGTCGAGATCAAGGAAGTGAAGTTCCGTCCGGTCACGGACGAGGGCGACTACCAGATCAAGCTGCGCAAGATGCGCGGGTTCCTCGAAGATGGTGACAAGATCAAGGTCAACATCCGCTTCCGTGGCCGTGAAATGAGCCACCAGGAGCTGGGCCGCGAAATGGCCAACCGGATCGAGGCCGATCTGGGCGAGGACATCGTCATTGAATCCCGTCCGCGCCTGGAAGGGCGTCAGATGGTCATGATGATCGCGCCGAAGAAGAAGACCTGAGGCCTGACGGGCTGCCTTTCGGGGCGCCTGGCTGAATGGTTCAGGGTAAGGGGGCGCCGCTGGCGTCCCTTTGCTTTTGTGGCGGGCCGGCGGGTTGCGGATGAAAGGCGGGCAGGGGCTGGTGGCAGGGCCGTTTTGCCTGTATCATGCCCGGCTCGACCCACCCAGGACGGGTCGTACGCCGATCATGGCAGGACGGAAAGAGCGGCCCAGGCCGCCGCCAGATCAGTCAGAAACCAGGGTCAAATCCCATCAAGGACATTGCAATGCCCAAGATCAAGACCAACCGGGCAGCGGCCAAGCGTTTCCGCAAGACCGCCTCGGGCAAGTACAAGTGCGGCCACGCCAACCGTAGCCACATCCTCACGAAGAAAGCGACCAAGCGTAAGCGTAATCTGCGTCAGACGGGCCATGTCCGTGCAGAAGACGCAGGCCGTCTGGACCGCATGCTCCCTTACCTCTGAGGAACTGAAAAATGGCACGAGTTAAGCGTGGCGTACAGGCGCGTCGCCGCCACAAGAAGATTCTGGATCTCGCCAAGGGCTACTACAACGCCCGTCGCAAGGTCTTCCGCGTTGCCAAGCAGGCGGTCATCAAGGCACAGCAGTACGCCTACATCGGCCGTAAGCAGAAGAAGCGCAACTTCCGTTCGCTGTGGATCACCCGCATCAATGCGGCTGCCCGCATCAACGGCCTGAGCTACAGCCGCTTCATGAACGGCCTGCTGAAGGCCGGCATCACCCTGGATCGCAAGGTCCTGGCTGACATCGCCGTGCACGACGCAGCCGGTTTTGCCGCGCTGGCCGAAAAGGCCAAGGGCGCGCTGGCGGCATAAGTCCTTCCCGATGCCGTAACCGTTCACTCGGAACGGTGTCAGGTCAAGGCAATGCATGGGGAAGGGCGCAAGTCCTTCCCCATTCTTTTTTGGGTCCCGGTGCGGCCACAGCGGCAGCGCGGGGACGGCGGTGGCGACAGGGGTCGGCCCTTCGCGCATCGCGATGGCAGATCGACTGGAGTTCCGGCCCCCCATGAGCGACATCCAATCCCTCACCACCCAGGCGCTGGCCGATGTGGCCGCCGCACAGAGCCCTGACGTGCTGGAACAGCTGCGCGTGGCCCTGCTTGGCAAGAGCGGCAGCATCACCTCGCAGCTCAAGCAGCTCGGTGCCCTGCCGGCCGAGGAGCGCAAGGCCGCCGGTGAAGCGATCAACCAGGCCCGCGACACACTGACCCGTGCGCTGGCCGAGCGCAAGGCGCTGCTGGAAGACGCCGCACTGGACGCGCGGCTGGCTGCCGAAGCCATCGACATCACCCTGCCGGGCCGCAATGGCGACCGCGCTGGCCTGCATCCGATCACCCGTACCCTGGAACGCATCACCGGAATTTTCGGCCGGCTGGGCTACGAGCTGTCGGAAGGGCCGGAGATCGAGGATGACTGGCACAATTTCGAGGCGCTGAATTTCCCGCCGCACCACCCGGCGCGCGCCATGCACGACACCTTCTACTTCGGCGACGGCCGCCTGCTGCGCACGCATACCTCCGGTGTGCAGGTGCGCTACATGGGCGACCACGCGCCGCCGCTGCGCATGATCGCTGCCGGCAAGGTGTACCGCAGCGACAGCGACCAGACCCATTCGCCGATGTTCCATCAGGTCGAAGGCCTGCTGGTGGACGAGCACTCGACCTTCGCCGACCTGAAGGGCACGCTGGCAGAATTCGTGCGCGCGTTCTTCGAGCGCGATTTCGAGATGCGCTTCCGTCCCAGCTACTTCCCGTTCGTCGAACCGGGTGCGGAAGTGGACATCGCCTGGCAGCAGCCCGATGGCAGCACCCGCTGGCTGGAAGTGCTCGGCTGCGGCATGGTGCATCCGAACGTGCTGCGCAATGTTGGCATCGATCCGGAGCGTTACACCGGCTTTGCCTTCGGCATGGGCGTGGAGCGTTTCGCGATGCTGCGCTACGGCGTCAACGACTTGCGCGCGTTCTTCGAGAACGATGTGCGGTTCCTGAAGCAGTTCGCGTAAGCCGCAACCGTGTAGAGCCGGGCCATGCTCGGCTGCCTTTCTGGATGGACGCCTCCTTGCGCATGCGCTGGGCGACCACAAAAACCGCAACGGGAGGCACGCCTCCCACCAGGGTGACACCATGAAATTCTCCGAAAACTGGCTGCGCAGCCACGTCCCGACCTCCGCCTCGCGCGATGAGCTGAGCGCGGTGCTGACCGCCATCGGCCTGGAAGTGGAAGAAGTATCCGCGCTGGGCGAAGGCCTCGATCACGTGGTCGTGGCACGCATCGTCGAGGCCGCGCGCCACCCGGAAGCCGATCGCCTGCAGGTGTGCAAGGTCGATGCCGGGCAGGGCGAGCTGCTGCAGATCGTCTGCGGTGCGCCGAACGCCCGCGCGGGCCTGGTCGCGCCACTGGCGATGGTCGGTGCGCAGATCGGCGAGCTGAAGATCAAGCCGGCCAAGCTGCGTGGCGTCGAGTCCAACGGCATGCTGTGCTCGGCCAAGGAGCTGGGCCTGGACAACGATGCCTCCGGCCTGCTGGAACTGCCCGATGACGCCCCGGTCGGCCAGGCCCTGGTCGAGTACCTGGGCCTGCCGGACGCCAGTATCGAAATCAAGCTGACCCCGAACCGCGCCGACTGCTTCAGCCTGCGCGGCATCGCCTACGACGTCGCCGCCGCTACCCGCAGTGAAGTGCTGGATTTCGCCGCCGACGCCATTCCGGCTGCCGGCAGCCGTGAGCTGGCCATCCAGCTCGACGCTGGCGCCGAAGCGCCGCGTTATCTGGGCCGTGTGATCGAGGGCGTCAACGCTGCCGCCAAGACCCCACTGTGGATGGCCGAGCGCCTGCGCCGCAGTGGCGTGCGTCCGGTCTCGCTGCTGGTCGACATCACCCAGTACGTGATGCTGGAACTGGGCCAGCCGATGCATGCCTACGACCTGGCCACCCTGCAGGGCAGCATTGCCGTGCGCCGTTCGCGCGCGGGCGAGACGCTGAAGCTGCTGGACGGCCGCGATGCCGCGCTGGACGACAGCTTCCTGGTGGTCACCGACGCCGATCGTGCGGTCGGCCTGGCCGGCCTGATGGGCGGCTTCGACACCCGTGTCACCGACGCGACCACCGCCGTGTTCCTGGAGGCCGCGCACTTCGCGCCGGCCGCGATCATGGGCCGTGGCCGCAAGCTGGGCCTGCACACCGATGCCGGCCACCGCTTCGAGCGCGGTGTCGATCCGGCACTGCCGCGTACCGCGATCGAGTACGCCACCCGCCTGGTGCTGGACCTGGCCGGCGGTACCCCGGCGCCGGTCACCGAAGCTGTGCGCGAGGCCGATCTGCCGCAGCCGGCCACGATCGTGCTGCGCCGCACGCGCATCACCCGCGTGCTTGGCATCACCATTGACGATGCCGAAGTCGAGCGCATCCTGCGTGCGCTGGGCATGGACGTGGCCGCCACCGCCGACGGCTGGCAGGTCACCGCGCCGAGCCGCCGCTTCGATATCGCCATCGAAGAGGACCTGATCGAAGAACTGGCCCGCATCCACGGTTACGAGCAGATCCCGACCACGCTGCCGGGCGGTGCCTCGCGCGTGGCGATGCCGAGCGAGACCCAGCTGGACGCGCTGAGCGTGCGCCGCCAGCTGATCGCTCGCGACCTGCAGGAAACCGTCAATTTCGCCTTCGTCGACGACGCACTGCTGGCCCAGTGGCAGCTGCGCGACGCCCTGGTGCCGCTGGCCAACCCGCTGTCGGCCGAACTGGCGGTGATGCGCCCGTCGCTGCTGCCGGGCCTGGTTGCCACCCTAGGCCGCAATGCCGCTCGCCAGCTCGGCCGCGTGCGCCTGTTCGAGCTGGGTCGGGTGTTCGCCCAGCAGGCCGGAGATGCGTCGCTTGGCGAAAGCCAGCCGGCACCGCTGGAAACCCCGCGCGTGGCCGCTGCGGTCTGCGGTGATGCGCAGGCGGTGCAGTGGGGCCTGCCGACCCGCAAGGTCGATTTCCATGACCTGAAGGGTGACCTCGAATCGCTGGCGGCCGCCAGTGGCGCGCAGCTGGAGTTCCGTGCGTCCACCCGCGCCTACGGCCACCCGGCGCGTTCGGCCGAGGTGTTGCGCGATGGCGTGGCGATCGGCTGGATCGGCCAGGTTCACCCGCGCCTGGCCAGGGCGATGGGCATCGAAGCCGACGTCTACGCCTTCGAACTGGACCTGGAACCGCTGACCGCCCGCCGCCTGCCGCGTGCCGGCGAACTGTCGCGCTTCCCGGCGGTGCGCCGCGACCTGGCATTCCTGGTGCCTGAACAGGTGGCCTGGGCCGATCTGGCGGCGACCGTCCGCCAGGCCGCCGGCCCGTTGCTGCGCGACCTGAACCTGTTCGACCGCTATGTCGGCCAGGGCGTCGAGCCGGGATTCAAGAGTCTCGCTATGGGCTTGATTTTGCAGGACAAGTCGCGCACTCTGACGGACCGCGACGTGGAAGCGGTGGTGGCCGAGGCGGTCACTGCCATCGAGCGTGAACACCACGCCCGGATCCGCGGCTGAGCGGGCAGCACTCGGGGGTAGCAGGCAATGGCATTGACCAAGGCGGAGATGGCGGAAAAGCTGTTCGACGAAGTCGGTCTGAACAAGCGGGAAGCCAAGGAATTCGTCGACGCGTTTTTCGATGTGCTGCGTGAAGCATTGGAACAGGGACGTCAGGTGAAGCTGTCGGGCTTCGGTAATTTCGATCTGCGGCGCAAGAACCAGCGCCCGGGTCGCAACCCCAAGACCGGCGAGGAAATTCCGATTTCCGCCCGTACGGTGGTCACCTTCCGTCCGGGCCAGAAGCTCAAGGAGAGGGTGGAAGCTTATGCTGGATCCGGGCAGTAACCGCGAACTACCGCCGATTCCGGCCAAGCGCTACTTCACCATCGGTGAAGTCAGCGAGCTGTGCGACGTCAAGCCGCACGTCCTGCGCTACTGGGAAACCGAGTTTCCCAGCCTTGAGCCGGCCAAGCGCCGAGGCAACCGCCGCTACTACCAGCGCCACGACGTGCTGATGGTCCGGCAGATCCGCAGCCTGCTGTACGAACAGGGCTACACCATCGGTGGTGCACGCCTGCGTCTGGACGGCCCCGATGCCCGCGAGGAATCGGCGCTGAGCAACCAGATCATCAAGCAGGTGCGCATGGAGCTGGAAGAAGTGCTGCAGTTGTTGCGCCGCTGATCCCATTTCCATCGTAATCCGCTATACTTCACGGCCCGCCGCACTGGCGGGCACATCGCAGCATCAGTCGGGGCGTAGCGCAGCCTGGTAGCGCATCTGCCTGGGGGGCAGAGGGTCGTCGGTTCGAATCCGGCCGTCCCGACCAAAAGCAGCGATAGAACAAGGGCTTGCGCCATACGGTGCAGGCCCTTTTTCGTTGTGCACCCTATCGCCATCCTATCGAATGGCGAGGATGCCCGTGTTGATCTCGGTCCACGGCCTTTCGTGGCCTTCCAGATACACCTCGGTCATCGCCGGCGAGCTGTGTGTGAGAAGGTGCTGCACTTGTTCTTCCGACCAACCTCGACGGTTGTGTGGAAGAGCTCCGCCAAGCCTGCGGATCTCCTGGAGTGACACCTGATGCATGCCGATCCAAGCTGATTGGCTCGCGGACGTCCTGGAACTCGCGGCTCTCCGCTGATGCGCTCGATTGCCAGGCGAAAGGCGTAGTTCTTCGACGCTTCACTGAAGTCCAACGGTCTCGCCGGCGATGGCCTTTGCGATGATGGCCGAGCTCGGCACAGTGGCGTAGGCGCGGTAGCAAAAGATCCTGGAGGTCAGTGCCTGCAAAAAACGTGATTCTTATGGCGGTTCGAAAATTTAATCTGCGGTTCGGGGAAGTCCTACAGATCGATGGCTGAGGTTCGGGTTGGAAAATGCTGATCTGTATGTTAATAACGCATCCTGAATCATGGAAGAAGGCAGGTGGCGGAATGAAATCACCCATTAAAGTGGCAATGCTGTTCATCGCGCTTTGTAGCAGCAATGTTGCGATGGCCGACGCTCGGCTACAAGTCGAAATAGTTCCGCTGAAGGGCGACCTGGGAGAAACTTCAATCGCGTTGAAGCTCTCGAATGTCGGTGACCAGGTTGCGGTAGTCGCTGAGTCTTCTCTGCCGACGCTCAATGCTCGCAAAATGTTGCTGGATGATCCCTTCATAGTGAAACAGCAGGATGGGCGCGAAGTCCAGTTCTTCGGGATAATGAGGGATACGCTCTCCGAAACTCCGAGTTCTTTGTCCATACCTCCTGGCGGCAGTTTCAGCCTAGATATAAATCTTGCAAGTGGCTATAGTCTGTCGCCAGGGCTGAGTTACACCATTGGCTTGCGAGCCCCGATTTCCTATCGCACCGCCGACGGCAGGAATGCGGAAGCTGGGCCCATAAAGCGGCAATCAGGCAAGTGGCAAAGTGCGTATCCCGCACCCCGCACGGTTGTTGTACCCGTTACTGGAAGAACAATGAAGCAAGCCCGGGCGGGGGAGTTTCTTGAACCTGTGGCATGTGTCGATCCGGCCGGCACCCCGCCTTCGGCCAAAAAAAGTGCAATTTTTCAGAGTGTATTGGCTGGGGTAACGATTGGTGCAGGAAATGCGCTGAGCCAGCTCCAGCAGATGACTGAGGTCGATACAACATCTGAAACTGAGTTGTGGCTGAGGTTCAGCCCCTCAGTTCACTATACGCGCTACTTCGGGGAGCATGGCCCGGACGTCAACGTCGTTGCCGGTGAAGATGTCAACGAAGATGATGCGCTGGTTGATAGCACTTTGATGGCGATCATCTGGAGAATTTCGGGAGACGGAGTGACCCCGAAGCCGCCGGTGTCCCTCTCCTGCCGGTGCAATGCTGACGAAGTGCCGGCAGACACCATTGCTTATGTGCAGTCAGGTGCTCCATACGTAATTCACGCATGCCCTGTATTTTGGTCCCTATCTATGCTGCCCGCCAATCACATTGGTGAACCCTCAAAGGTTGGCACGATGGTCCACGAGTTCACTCATTTTACTGACGACAAGGGCATGGCGCTGCGGCATCCGCCGGTCCCCGGCAAGAATGTCTCATCTCTTTCGTACGCACTAGAGTTGGCGGCCAGCTCACATCCAGGCGCTGTTCGATTCCCGAACGCGTACAAGTTTTTCGTTTTGGGTCAAGCACACGGTTTTTCTCCGCCGGAATAGTCCGAGGCAGGAGGGTGCGGTCATTGGAGCCCGCCAAGCCGCCGCCGGTGACCAAGCTCCGTCCGAGCGACGCCCGTAGGGCGTAGATGAGGGCAGGGCCGCAGCAGATGCGGAGCCATGTTTAGTCCCGGTGGCTGCAACCCTATCAGCGCGGAAGTAATTGATTGAATTGGGCCTCAATCGGCACTTATGGGAGGCCCGGTGCAGGCCTGAAACCCTTATAGATCAACGGGATGGGGCAACCAGTGATGATGCCTGGGGGCAGAGGGTCGTCGGTTCGAATCCGGCCGTCCCGACCACTGTGATGAATCAAGAAGCCCGCGCAGCGATGCGTGAGTTTTTTTTGTGCGTGCGGTGTATGCTGCGCGCCACTCGTACTACCGCGGCTGCTGAACCCGGTACTCACGAGAACACATCATGGAATCTGCAAGAAACCGTGCCTGGCGTCGCAGCCAGGCCCGCAACCGTGGTGGCGACCGCGCCACGACTGCCTACAGCTACAAGCCCGAGAAGAACTGGAAGCTGCTGTATACGCGCGATGCCAAGCTCGCGCGCGCACGCCAGCTGGGCTTCACCTATCCGGTCCTCAGCGCCCGCCAACTGCAGGAACAGGAATGATCAACCTGCTGTTCGTCTGCAGCCGCAACCAGCTGCGCAGCCCGACCGCCGAAGCCATGTGGCGACGGCGGCCCGGCTTCAACGCGCTGTCGGCCGGTACCAGCCCGCACGCACGACGCCCCATCGGCCCGGCGGATATCCGCTGGGCCGATGTCATCTTCGCGATGGAGGCCAAGCACCAGCATCGCCTGCAGGCCACGTACGCGCGACTGCTGGAACACAAGCGCCTGCATTGCCTGGACATCCCCGACGACTATCACTGCATGGATCCGCTGTTGATGGACCTGCTGGACGCCAAGGTGGCCGTGTATCTCGATCAGCTGCCGGCAAAGCAGTAGATCAGTTCCGGATCGCCTTCGTCCAATCCATGCACGATGCCACTTTCGATGAAACCCGAGGCGGCGAGCAGGCGTTGCATGCTGGTGTTGGATGCATTCGTCGAAGTAAACAGCTTGCCTTGCCCCTGCAGCGCGATGGCATGGCGCAGCAGGGCGGCGCCGGCGTCCTGTCTGCGTTGTTCGCGCGCCACCATGAGCATCTCGACGAAGGCTTCGCCGAAGAAGTGACGATGGATGACCAGGTAACCGGCCAGCTGGCCGGACCGTTCGGCCACGTGCATGCCACCGCTGGCCTGCCAGTCGCTGATCTGCCGTGCGCGCCGCGGATCGTAGGCCGCAACGCTGTCGGGCGCGATCAACGCGGGAACGTCGGCGGGCATTGCCTCGCGGATATGCAGCGTCGTCGAGGAAGGATCGGGCGGCACCATCGAAGCTCCTGGGCTGGTTGCGCCCAGTCTATCGATCACGTCGGCAGTCAATACACCCGGAACTCGGCACGGCAGCCGTCGCTGACCCACACGCCGCAACGGTCCCAGCCCCAGTTGCGGTCCTCGATGCAGGTCGTCACCGATTTCTGCTTGACCAGCCGCACCTCGTGGCGGACGCGGATGCGGCACTCCTTGTCCTTGTTCTCGTAGGACTCGCAGACCAGGCGTTCACCCTCGTTGTCGCGATCACGGCCACGGCCACGTCCCGGCCAGCGCCCGTATCCGTCGGCGACGAACTCGGCGCGGCAGCCGTCGGTCACCCATAACGTGCGGCGGCTCTGGCCCCAGTTCTGGTTCTCCACGCAGCGGGTGACCGACAGTTGCCTGGCCAGGCGCATCGGGCCCTCAATGGGGCATTGCTCGGTCTTGTTGAACTGGGATTCGCAGCGCAGCGCTGGAATGTGATCAGTGTCGTGGTCCTGGGCGGCCACGGCGGTGGCGGCCAGCAGCAGGGCAAGGACGGCACCGGTGATCGGCAGCAGCGGGCGAAGGGTCATGGGGAGCCTCGAGCGGGGGATTCGGGCGGCAAGAATGACCCAGCACGGGGCCGTCGGAACGCATCGTTCCGGAAGTGGCTCAGTAAGGATTTAGTAGTGCGCACGGGCCCAAGCAGAGGCTTACATCCCGTATCATCGCTGCACATCCGATCGCATCGGTTTACACCTTCTTACATGTCTTCCACGCCTGTCGGCGCAGCCTGTGGCTGCCGTCACTGGTGTGCGGGCGGCCTGTGCGGGAGGATGCGCGGACCACGACGACCACAGGGGGTTGCGTTGATCAGCAGTACCGTCATTCATCGCTCGGCCGACGCAGGCGGCGCCGAGGTGCGGGTCCTGGACACCACGTTCAAGGGCAAGCACGTGTTCACTGCCTGGGGCCTGCGCGGGCCGGAACTGACCCGCAGCGCGGACCCGGTTGCGACCGTGGCCGCACGCAAGGCGCTGCACGCGGTTGCCGGCCACAGCGAAGGGCCGCGCAGCCCGGAAGTGTTCATCGCCAACCAGTCGGCGGTGGCGATCACGGTCTATCGCCTGCTTACCGAAGCGCGCTCCGGCGATGCCATCTTCTTCCTGTGCGATTCCCAGGCGGTGGTCGAATGGCTGATCACCGCGCTGGAAGTGCAGGGCGCGGACTGATTCCGCGTTCCGGCGCGCTTTGATTCACGCCAGCGCCGCGTCCACGGCGGCCCGCGCATGCAGTGCAGTGGTATCGAACAGCGGCACTGTGCTGTCCTCCGGCCGTACCAGCAGCATGATCTCGGTACAGCCGAGGATGATGGCCTCGGCGCCGCGCGCGACCAGTCTCTCGATCACGCCGGCGTAGACCTGTCGTGAGTGTTCGCTGACCACGCCGGCGATCAGTTCCTGGTAGATGATGTCGTGCACGCTGCGACGATCATCGGCTTCGGGAACCAGGACCTCCAATCCGAAGCGATCCTGCAGCCGGCCGCGGTAGAAGTCCTGCTCCATGGTGAAGGCGGTGCCGAGCAGGCCCACCTTTCGCGCCCCTGCCTGCACGATGGCCTGGGCGGTGGGGTCGGCGATATGCAGCAGTGGCAGTGGGCAGGCCGCCTCGATGCGGTCGGCCAGTTGGTGCATGGTGTTGGTGCAGACCAGCAGCAGTTCGGCACCACCGGCCTGCAGGCGCCGTGCGGCCTCAACCATGTGGTCGCCCAGTGCATCCCAGTCGCCGTCGTGCTGCAGCTGCTTGATCGGGGCGAAGTCCACCGACCACAGCAGCAGCTGCGCCGAATGTGCGCCACCGAGGCGCTGCCGCACGTCCTCGTTGATGAGCCGGTAATACTGGGCCGAGCTTTCCCAGCTCATGCCGCCGATCAGGCCAAGGGTCTTCATGCACAGCTCCATGCCGGGGAGCCGTCATTGCAGCACAGCCGATGCGGGAGTTGCACTACACATTAGTGATTGCTAATGTATTGGTCATGATCGAGAACGCCCTCTTCAAAGCGCTGGCCGACCCCACCCGCCGCCACATCTTCGAAAAGCTGGCCGAGGGCGGGCAGCATGCCAGCGCGCTGCGCGAGGGCATGGCGATCAGCCAGTCTGCGATGTCCCAGCACCTGGCGGTGCTGCGCGATGCCGGGCTGGTGAGCGAACAGCGCCAAGGCCGCTTCGTCTACTACGAGGTCGATCCGCGCGGACTGGCCCACATCGGCAACTGGCTGCAGCGATACCGGGCCTACTGGCCCGCGCGTATGGATGCCTTGCAGGATCTGCTGAAGGAGATGGATTGATGGACGACGTTCTGAACGAAGCGGCTCCTGCGTTGGTGATGGAGCAGTGGCTGCCAGCGCCACCGGAACGGGTCTGGCGCGCACTGTTGGACCCGGCGCTGCGTGAGCGCTGGTTGCCCGCAGCCGATCTTGCCGACCCGCAGCCCTGCCTCTGCGAGGAGGGACGGGAGCTGGGCTTCCGCTTGCGCGATGCGCAGCCCCCACATCTGCACAGTCTGGTGTGTTTCCGGCTGCGCGCGGATGAGGGTGGAGGGACGGTGCTGACCATCGTGCATCGGCTCACTGACCGGCGTTCTCTGATCCGGCCGGCTTCCAACGATGAGCATCGCACGGTGATGCGCGCGGCTTGAACCAGCGCTTGGATCGAACGCTATAGGGAGCAGGCACATGCGGGACAGGATGCAGCTGGTACCGATGGTGGTGGAACGCAGCGAGCGCGGCGAGCGTTCCTATGACATCTACTCGCGGCTGCTGCGCGAGCGCATCATCTTTCTCAACGGCGAAGTCGATGACACCGTATCGGCGCTGGTCTGCGCGCAACTGCTGTTCCTGGAATCGGAAAACCCGGAGAAGCCGATCCATCTGTACATCAACTCGCCAGGCGGAGTCATTTCCAGCGGCTTGGCGATGTACGACACGATGCAATACATCTCTGCTCCGGTGCATACGCTGTGCATGGGCACCGCGCGGTCGATGGGGTCGTTCCTGCTGATGGCCGGCGAGCCGGGTCACCGCGCGGCGTTGGCCAATGCCAGCCTGCACGTGCACCAGCCGCTGGGCGGGGTGCAGGGCCAGGCTTCGGACATCTTCATCCACGCCGAGGAAATGCAGCGCACCAAGCAGCGCATCACCCGGCTGTATGCGCAGCATTGCGGACGCAGTGTCGAGGAGGTCGAGCAGACCCTGGACCGCGATCGTTTCATGAGTGCCGAGCAGGCATGCGAATGGGGCCTGATCGACCAGGTACTGGTACGGCGCGACGCGCACGCGGCCTGAGCCTGCCTCTGTAACCACCACATCCACGCTGTGCTGTATGTGCCGCGCGTTGCAGACGCACTCTATGCTGGTACGGTCTTCTGAAGCGGATGTGCGCCATGGCCCTGCATACCTGGTGGTGGTTCCTCGCCACGGTGTTCGTTCTGTGTGGCACGCCGGGGCCGAACATGCTGCATATCCTCGGCCGCAGCGTCGGACTCGGCTTCCGCGGCAGTGTACCGGCGATGGCCGGCTGCCTGCTGGCGATGCTGCTGGTGCTGGCCGCGTCCGCTGCTGGCCTGAGCGCATTGCTTCATTCCTCGCCGATGCTGTTCGAAGTGCTGCGCTATCTGGGCGTGGCCTACCTGGCCTGGCTGGGCCTGAAGGCATGGCGCGACAGCTGCCGTCCCGCGCCTACGGTGACGGTGGATGCCGCACTGCCGATGATGCCGACGCTTGGTGCCTGGGCCGTGTTCCGTGGTGGCCTTCTGGTGGGCCTGAGCAATCCCAAGCTGCTGCTGTTCGCGGCGGCGTTCCTGCCGCAGTTCGTTGACCCGTCACGTGGCCAGGCGTTTCAGTACAGCGTGCTGGTGGCCACCTTCGCCGCTTGCGAACTGTTCTGGTACGTGATGTATGCAGCCGGTGGCCATGGCCTGCGCCGCTGGCTGGCCGAACCCTTTGCGCGACGCTGGTTCGAGCGGTTGGTCGGTAGCGTGTTCCTGGCGTTTGCCGTCGCGCTGCTGCGCTTTCGTCCGCGCTGATTCACGCCGCGCACGCGGCCTGTTCACGACTGCCGCATCGGTGACGGCCTAGCCTGATCATCCAGTACGCAGTCCCCGCAGGGAAAGGTTTGACATGATCAAGTGGGCCATCATCTTCGCCATCATCGGTGTGATCGCAGGCGTGCTCGGCTTCGGTGGCATCGCCGGTGCCTCGGTCGGCATCGCCAAGTTCCTGTTCTGGGCCGGCATCATCATCGCCGTGGTGCTGTTCCTGCTCGGCATGACCGTGGCCAAGAAGGTCAGCTAGCGTTGATCGCGCAGCAGTGTGCTCAGTGCGCGCTGCTGCGCGAAAACAGGTTGATCACGAGTACACCGGCGCAGATCAGGCCGATGCCGATCAGCGCGGGTGCATCCAGGCGCTGCTTGAACACCACCAGCCCGATCAGCGAGATCAGCACGATGCCGACGCCGGACCAGATCGCGTAGGCGATGCCGGTCGGGATCGACTTCATGGTCATCGACAACAGGTAGAAGCACAGTCCATAGCCGACCAGTGCGCCCAGTGTCGGCGCCAGCCGGCTCATGCCGTCGGACGCCTTCAGCAGTGATGTGGCAATCACTTCCAGCACGATGGCAGCGGCAAGGTAGAGATAGGAATTCATTGACCGCTCCAGCTCATTGCGCTCAGTTTCAGCGCCTGTTCGGCCATGGTCAATGCGCTGGCACGTTCCTGCGCGTCCAGCGGGTAGGCCGTGGCCCAGCAGCCATTGGCAGCGTGCAGCGCGCCGCGTACCGTTGGCGTCGCCAGGATTCGGCCAGCATCGCACGCTTCCAGGACGTCAAGCGCAGGCAGCGCTGGTTCCATCGGGTTGCCCGCGCTTCGAAATCGCCGATCAGCGCGCCGGTGGCTTCATCCACCAGCAGCCAAGCCATTACGGCAGGCTACTTCGATGGTGGCCCGCAGCAGTGATTGGCGCACGCGGTCGGCTGCCTTGCAGCGCGAACAGGAGCGGATACCGGCGTGGCGGGAAGAAACCGACTGGACGGTACGACTGTAGCGCAGGCCCACCGCGTTGCCGCGCGCTGCCGGCCAAGGCCGGCAGCGGAGCCATCATGCGTCGATGCGGGCGAAACGCGGTTGCGGTCCGTGCTCGCCCGGCACCTGCTCGACGAACATGGCGTACGGGCGTACCCACAGGCCACCTTCGCCATACAGCGCGCGGTACAGCACCATCGGTTGCAGGGTCTCACTGCTGCGGACGATGTCGAGCACTTCGTACTCGCCGCCCTTGAAGTGGCGGTAGCGGCCCGGGGCCAGGGTGGGTAGCGGACTCAACTCAGCCATGGGCGGCGCGACTCACTTGCGCGCCGGGCTGGCCGGCTTCGCGCAGTAGGCATCGATGGCTTCGGCGGTGTTGGCCAGACCCTGTGCCTGCGCCAGTTCCCAAGGACGTTCGCAACGCTGGCTGTGCTCGCACCACTGGTAGCCGGCCGAACCGATGCAACCGTGGGCATCGCGGTCGCCACCGATCTTCGGCGTGGCAGGCGAAGTGGCCGCCGTATCGGCACGCGCAGCGGCCTGATGCTGGTTGGCACAGGCGGACAGCACCAGCAGGGCTGGAATCAGAAGAAGCGCTTTCATCGGGCGGGCTCCGTGCCTAAAGCGACAGTGTCTGCCGCAAATAGCCCTGCAGCAAGCGCTCAGTGCATGGCGGCGCGGATCAGTTCCTCGATCAGCACGAGGTAGCTGGCCACGAAGTAGAACTTCAGCAGCGTCCAACGCTGCTGCGAGAAGAAGGTGCGCATGTGGAAGGGGCCCCTGTTGGTGACGGTAGTGTGAAGCTCCGCCAACTCCGTGACAAGGGTCACGAAAGGGGACTCACTAAACGGCCTCGGGGATGTGATGGCGGGGCGCCCTGACAGCGCGGCGCGGCATTTTCGTACAAATCTGATGGGCCATCCCGGAGGCGATCGCTAGCCTGATGGGGTACCGGTGCTCAGGGCCTTCCGTCGCCGGCTTGACCCATTCCGCAGGAGTCTCCAATGGTCATTACCGTTCAATGCAATGCCCGGCACTGGTCCGTACTGGACCCGCAGGCGCATGACGCAACCCGTTATGCACGGGGCGCCGAGGCCTTCGATGTCGCCGCAGCGCGGGCCCAGGAGCACCACCGCCGCACCGGCCAGTGCAGCACGGTACGGGTCGAGGCGCTTGGCAATTCCGTGGACGCACTCCACTTCGGACGTTGACACCACCCGGCCGAGGTGCAGTCAGCCACGGTTGAGCTGTTTGAATGGGGAAAGAACCGCCTTGGGGGCGCCCCCTGTCCGCCGCGCCGCGAATCCCGGATGCTTGCGCCATCGTATTCATGTGGAGATTCCGATGGGCAAGGCACTCACCTGGCGCACCCTGGCCTGCACGCTGCTGCCGATGTTGGCCGCCGCAGGCGGCGCGCAGGCGCAGAGCTATGGCTACGGTTATGACGACGATCGCTATGGCGGTCGCGACGGCGGCGGCATCGTACGCTGCGAATCGATCAAGAACCGCAGCAATGAATGCCGCCTGGAAGGCCGTGCCCGGATGATCCGCCAGTTGTCCGGCTCGCCGTGCGTGGAAGGCGAGACCTGGGGGCAATCGCGCTACGGCGTCTGGGTCACCCAGGGCTGCCGTGCCGAGTTCGTCGGCGAGTACCGCCGCGGCGGTGGCTGGGGTGGTGGCCATGGCAACGGCTGGGGCAATGGTGGCAATGGCTGGGGCGGGGGCGAGGTGATCACCTGCCATTCCAACGGTCACCGCCCGGAATACTGCGATGCCCGCATCCGCCGTGGCGTGCGCCTGGTCCGCCAGGATTCACGCAGTGCCTGCATCGAAGGCCAGACCTGGGGCTGGGACCGCCGTGGCATCTGGGTCAGCGACGGCTGCCGGGCGCAGTTCCAGGTGAATTGAGCGCGCCCCTCGAAAATCAGAATAATCTGATACAGCTCACATTTTGAACGTCGTATCTTCTGCAAATCAGGGCACCCCTGTGTGCCCCTGATCCGTCGCGATGAAGTCTGCCGTAACCGGCACGCCCATCCCGCCACCGTCGATACGCTGCCTCAAGGAGTGAGCTGCATGTTGATCCGCCTGCAATGCGAGCAACGCCAATGGCGCGTGCTGCACCCGGACCGGCCCGAACCGATCGAGTTCCGCGACGGTGCCAGAGCCTATGATTTCGCCGAGACCCTTGCACGTCTCCACTTCGTCGACACCGGGCAGCGCGCTGCGGTGCGGGTGGAAGCCAGCGGCGCCTTCGTGGAAGCGGTCAGCTACGGCTGAGGGTTGGGGCTTCCGGCCAGATCCGGTTCTGGGACCCCGCTATCCACGCATGGCGTCGATCTACTTTGCATCTGGCGTGGGTCTGCGCCTCTGTTCCGCAGTAGATCCACGCCATGCGTGGATCCACGGAGTGGCAATCGGCCTCAGCCGGCCGCGCTGAGCGGCGGTGTGCCGGCGGCCAGCTGCGGCCAGCGCTTGAGCACCGCCGCGCGGATGCCCGCGGCATCGATACCGGCTTCGGCCAGCAGGTCTTCACGGCTGGCGTGGTGCTGGTAGCTGTCGGGCAGGCCCAGGTGCAGGATGGGGCGCAGCACGCCTTCGGCGTTGAGCAGCTCACCGACGCCGGAGCCGGCGCCACCGGCCACCACGTTGTCTTCGATCGTCACCAGGCCCTCGTGCTGGGCGGCCACAGCCAGCAACAGCTCGCGGTCCAGCGGCTTGATGAAACGCATGTTGACCACGCTCAGGCCCAGTTCGCGGCCGACCTGCTCGGCGGCGGCCACTGTGCTGCCGAAGGCCAGCAGGGCGATGCGGCTGCCCTGCAGGCGCAGCTCGCCCTTGCCGATCGGCAGGGTGGACAGGTCGGTGCCGGCAGCCACGCCGGTGCCGGTGCCACGCGGATAACGCACGGCTGCCGGGCCGGGGTGCTGCAGGCCGGTGCTGAGCATCTGCCGGCATTCTGCTTCGTTGGAGGGGGCCATCACCACCATGTTCGGCACGCAACGCAGGAAGCTCAGGTCGAGGTTGCCGGCATGGGTCGCGCCGTCCGGGCCGACCACGCCGGCGCGGTCGATCGCGAACAGCACATCCAGGTCCTGGATGGCCACGTCATGCACCAACTGGTCGTACGCGCGCTGCAGGAAGGTCGAGTAGATCGCCACCACCGGCTTGCCCCCCTGGGTCGCCATGCCGGCGGCGAGGGTGACCGCGTGCTGTTCGGCAATGGCCACGTCGAAGTAGCGCTGCGGGTATTCCTTGCTGAAACGCACCAGGCCGGAGCCTTCGCGCATCGCGGGGGTGATGCCGTACAGGCGCGGTTCGGCGGCGGCGGCATCGCACAGCCAGTCGCTGAACACATCGGTGTAGGTCGGCTTCTTGGCACCGGCCTTGGCCACCAGGCCCTTGTCCGGATCGAACGGACCCACCGCGTGGTAGCCGATCTGATCGCCTTCAGCCGGCTCGTAGCCCTTGCCCTTTGTCGTCATCACGTGCAGCAGCTTCGGGCCCTTGGAGGCGCGCAGCGTCTTCAGCGTGGACAGCAGGGCGGGCATGTCGTGGCCGTCGATCGGGCCGGTGTAGTGGAAACCCATTTCCTCGAACATCGTGGACGGCACGAACATGCCCTTCCAGTGTTCTTCCCAGCGCTTCACGAAGCGCGCCGGGTTGTTCTTCTTGTCACCGAGGATCTTCTTGCCGCCTTCGCGCAGCGCATTGAGCGTGCGGCTGCCGGTAGCACGGCCGAGCATCTTGGTCAGGCCGCCGACCGCCTCGGAGATCGACATGTTGTTGTCGTTGAGGATCACCAGCAGGTTCGGTTCCGGCTCCATGCCGCCGGCATGCATCAGCGCTTCGAACGCCATGCCGGCGGTCATCGCGCCGTCACCGATCACGGCCACGATCTTGCGGTCGTCGCCTTCGGACTGGCGGGCGATGGCCATGCCCAGTGCCGCCGAGATCGAGGTCGAGGAGTGGCCGACGCCGAAGGTGTCGTACTCGCTTTCCTCGCGCTTCGGGAACGGCGCGACGCCGTCCTTCTGCTTGACGGTATGGATCTCGTCGCGGCGGCCAGTCAGGATCTTGTGCGGGTAGGTCTGGTGACCCACGTCCCAGACCAGCTGATCGACCGGAGTCTGGTAGAGGTAGTGCAGGGCCACGGTGAGTTCGATCACGCCCAGGCCGGCGGCGAAGTGGCCGCCGCTCTTGCCCACCGATTCGATGAGGTAGGCGCGCAGTTCGTCGGCGACCGCCCTCAATTCGGATTCGTCGAACGTGCGAAGGTCATCCGGAGTCTGGATGCGCGCGAGGCGGGGATAGCGGGCAGAGTCGATCATCATGTTCGCACTTTTTCTGAACGCCCATTTTCGCCCTCAAACGGGGGTGGGGCAAGCAAACGCCGCCGCCCGTGACAGGACGGTGAGGGTTGCATTTTCGGGCGTTCAGGTGCTCAGTTTCGACCGCTTGGGCAATTGCGCCTTCAGGAAGGCCATCTGGTCGGCCAGGATGTTGCGGTTGGACAGGATCAGGTGCTCGATCCAGCTGGGCCGGTAGGGGACTGCCAGCAGGGGCATGCCGGCCTGCTGCGGGGTGCGGTCGCTCTTGCGCGAATTGCAGTGGAAGCAGGCGGTAACCACGTTTTCCCAGCAGTCCAGGCCGCCCTTGGACAGCGGCACGACGTGGTCGCGGGTGAGCGTGGGGCGGTTGAACTGCTGGCCGCAGTACATGCACAGATGGGCGTCGCGGGCGAACAGGGCCGGGTTGGTCAGGTTCGGTGTCGGATCGATCGCGCGGGAGCGGGCGTGGCCGCGGGCGGCAATGATCGGGTGCAGGTCCATGCCGCTCTGCAGGCCGCTGAAGCGGTTGGTACCGCCGTGGATGTGCAGGCAGGGATCGCCCAGCGTCCAGGCAACCGCTTCGCGCGCGTAGAGGCAGGCTGCGTCCTGCCAGGTGATCCAGTCCAGTACGCGTCCGTGGGCATCAAGCGAGAGCAGCCGGACCGAACCGGGGCGATGCAGCGTCGTGGCGTTGGGCGATGCTTCGGCGCCCGGAGCAGAAAGCGGAGCTCCGGCTTCGATCAGACCCAAGCGTGTAGTGTCTGTCTCCATCGGGAGAACAGCTTATACCTGAATGTTGACGATTTGTGTATCGCCTGTCGGCGATACGCAAATCGTCAACATTCAGGTCCGCGCATTCTTCCTAATCCCCGCGCCTGTCGGCGCGCCCCCTTTAACAAAAGGGGGCTCTTCTCCAGAGGGATTTCGGGGGTTTCCATCCACGCATGGCGTGGATCTACGGTGTCGACCAAGGTCGACAACTACCAGCAGCAGAAATCTGTCGAGGGCGGGATGGGTCCGGTTGCGGGGGCGTGAGCGCCATGGATGGCGCGACCGAGGCTACAGGGACGTACTTGCGCCGTCCCCCGCAATTGGACCCACCTCGCCATCCCGCAGGAAGCCGGCTGTTGCGGTTGCCGGCCAGCGGCCGGCACTACCGCGGGTGCCGGGCGGCAGCCCGGCTCAGGCGCCGAAGCGCTCGTCGTCCATTGCCATCAGCGGGGCGGCGCCGGCCTGGATGGCGGCGGCGTGGCTGAGGGTGCGCGGCAGCACGCGGGCGAAGTAGAAGCGCGCGGTTTCGCGCTTGCCCTGGGCGAAAGCGGCACCGTGCGCGCTGGCATCGGCGGCGGCCACGCTGCGGGCCCACCAGTAGGCCAGCACCACGTAACCCGAATAGAACAGGTAGTCGTAGCTGGCTGCGCCCAGTTCGTCCGGATTGCCGGCCGCGCGCTGCAGCACGTCCATCGTCAGCTTGCCCCATTCGGCGGCCTTGGCGCGCAGCGGGCCAATGAACTCGGCCAGCGCTTCGTTGCCCTCGTGTTCCTTGGCGAAGGCTTCGATCTCGGCCAGCATCAGCTTCAGGCCGGCGCCCTGGCTGGAGGCGGTCTTGCGGCCGATCAGGTCCAGCGCCTGGATGCCGGTGGTGCCTTCATACAGCGTGGTGATGCGCGCATCGCGGGCCAGCTGTTCCATGCCGTGTTCGCGGATGTAGCCGTGGCCACCGAAGCACTGCAGGGCGTTGTAAGTGTTCTCGATGCCCCATTCGGTCTGGCAGGCCTTCGAGATGGGCGTGAGGAAGCTCACCAGGGTGTCGGCGCGCTCGCGCTCGGCGGCATCGCCGGCATGGTGGGCAATGTCGATCAGGGTGGCAGCGTGCAGCGCCAGCAGGCGGCTGCCTTCGACCAGCGACTTCACCGTCAGCAGCATGCGTCGCACATCCGGGTGGACCAGGATCGGGTCGGCCGGCTTGTCCGGGAACCTGGCGCCACTCAGGGCGCGCGACTGCAGGCGCTCACGGCTGTACTTCAGTGCGTTCTGGTAGGCGCGCTCGGACAGGCCGATGCCCTGCAGGCCAACGCCCAGGCGCGCGGTGTTCATCATGGTGAACATCGCCTGCAGGCCCTTGTGCGGCTGGCCGACCAGGTAGCCCTGTGCGCCATCGAAGTTCATCACGCAGGTGACCGACCCCTTGATGCCCATCTTGTGCTCGATCGAGCCGCAGCGCAGTGCGTTGCGCTCGCCGACGTTACCTTCGCGGTCGACCTTGAACTTGGGGGTGACGAACAGCGAGATGCCCTTGGCGCCCGGAGGGGCGTCGGGCAGCTTGGCCAGCACCAGGTGCACGATGTTGCCGGTCAGGTCGTGCTCGCCGGCGGTGATGAAGATCTTGGTGCCGGTGATCGCGTAGCTGCCATCGGCATTCGGCTCGGCCTTGGTCTTCAGCAGGCCCAGGTCGGTGCCGCAGTGCGGTTCGGTCAGGCACATGGTGCCGGTCCAGCGGCCTTCGATCAGCGGCTTGAGGAAGGCCTCGTGCTGCCAGGCTTCGCCGTGCTGCTTCAGCGCTTCGATGGCGCCGTGCGAGAGCAGCGGGAAGTTGCCCCACGCCAGGTTGGCGGCGTTGATCATTTCGTTGAGCGGCACGCCCAGGGTGTGCGGCAGGCCCTGCCCACCCAGTTCCGGCGAGGCGGTCAGGCCGGTCCAGCCGCCATCGACGAACTGGTCGTAGGCCTGCTTGAAGCCGGGCGGGGTGGTCACTTCACCGGTGGCCTGGTCGAGCACGCAGCCGATCTCGTCGCCGACGCTGTTGAGCGGGGCCAGCACGGTGGCGCTGAAGCGGCCGGCTTCTTCCAGCACGGCATCGACCACGTCGGCGGTGGCGTCGGTGAAGCCCAGGCGGGCGAACAGGGGCTCGACCTTGAGCACATCGTGCAGGGCGAAACGGAGGTCGGAAAGCGGGGCGGTGTAGCTGCTCATCGGTACGTCTCGGTTTGATCAGGGCAGGGGAGAGTGGCGCCAGGCGCCGCGACGGAAGGTGGAAATCAGCGCAGCACGCCCGGCAGGCCGGGCGCCTGGTTGAGGGTGCTGCGGCTGCTGATATCGAAGCTGCGCTGCTTCTTTTCCTGCGGCGTGGCCGCCACCGTTCCCTTCAGGCCGTAAGCCAGGGTGCGGTTGCTGGCCAGCGCGTCGGCCACCACCAGGCGTGCGGCCGAGCTGGGCACGAGGTCAACATTGATGACATCGGCTGAGGTGCCGCCAATGGAGATGCCCGGCTTGGCCTGCAGGGTGCCGGCGTCGCTGTCGCCGACGGTCAGCGCCAGCGCGACGTCATCGAAGGTCATGGGCATGGAGCTGTAGTTCTGCAGGCGCAGGGCCACGGTCCAGTTGCCGTCGGCGCGCACGGTCAGCTGCTGGAGGCTGGCCGCCGGTTCCGAAACACGCTTGACGATGCCGTTGTTGCAGGCAACAAGGGCGAGGGTGCACAGGACGATCAAGGCGATACGGAAACGGTGGAGCATGGGCGCAGTTCCTCTGAAGGGGTGCGTTGGATAAGCATACTACGGCGTATGGTCGTTTGGATCGCCTGTGGCGACCCGTCGCAGAGGGTAGCGCGTGAAGATGGCGGCCGGGCGTGCGCGGCGCCGGATGGCGCGCGCGTGGTGCGCCGGATGCGGGGAGGTTCAGTCGGCGGGTGTATCGCGAATCGGGGCCATCAGGCGCAGCGGGCCGAGGTCGTAGCCCATCGTCTCGGCCTTGGCTTTCAGCTGTTCGAACTGGGCGCGATCCATTTCCGGCAGGCGCGAGAGGATCCACAGGTACTTTCGGTCCGGTTCACCGACCAACGCCCACTGATAGTCCGGGTCCAGTGCCAGGACCCAGTAGTCGGCCCAGACCAGTGGCACCCAGCTCAGCCAGTCCGGAACGAATCGCACCTGCAACTGGCCGGGATGGCCGGCAACCGGGCGCGCCACGCCTTCAGCAACCACGCGTTCTCCGTCGCCGTTGCGGCAGGCATTGGTGACGCTGATGCGGCCATCGCGGCGCAGCCCGTAGTTGGCGGTGATATCGCCCACGCATTGCTTCTGGAACGAAACCGGAAGATGCGCAATCTCGTGCCACTGGCCGGCATAGCGGTCAATATCCAGCGCGTCGACCGCGCGCACCGGCTCGGCGGCCAAGGCCGGGCAGGTGGCGAGCAGCAGGAATGCGAGCAGGGCAGGGCGCAGAGGCATCGGCGTACTCCGTTCAGGAGTCCTGAGCTTAGGCGAGCGGCCAAGGCCACGTGTAAAGGTTCCATGCGCCGGCAACCATTGCCGCCGACTTTTGCAACTACTGCTCGAACGGGCGTTGACTGCGCTCGTCGCCGTCAAAAGTAAGCGTTCGCGTATGCAGCGTGCCGCTGCTCATATCCCATTTGAAGGTGTCCAGCCCTCCGCCGCCGGTTCCCTTGGAATGCAGGCGTACTGCGCCGCGGGTCAGATTGTCGGTGAGCAGCAGTTGCGCGGAGCCGTCGGCGTCCACACGGAGTCCGGCCCGGTCCCGCCACCGGTCCTCGCCCTGTCCCTTCGGGGCATCCAGGGCAAGAGCGACGCTGTCGTCCTCGAATGTACTCAGGCCGCCTCGCTCGGCGCCGGAAGCATCGAAAATCAGGATGCCCGCGGCGCGGCTTCGTCGCCCGTCTTCTGCGCTGTCCTGGCCAATCTCCACCCGCACCACGCCGTGCTCGTCGAGTACCTGCAGCTGCCGCGTGCTCAAATGATCGACGTGTAATGGGGCATCGCGCTGCGAAAGCAGCCAGGCCGTGACTGCGGCCAGGCCCAGCAACAACATGGACAGCCCGGCAACCAGCCAGTGCAGGCGTCGCAGCGATTGCTGCAGTTGGGGTAGAGAAGGTGCCTCATCCATGTCATCAGTGCTCCATACAGTGGACCAAGGACAGTACTACAGAGCCGGCAGGCACGGTCACGCAAAAAAAAGACCTGCATTTCTGCAGGTCTCTGAAGATGGTGGCCGAAGACGGAATCGAACCGCCGACACGGGGATTTTCAATCCCCTGCTCTACCAACTGAGCTACTCGGCCAAACTGTGTGGCAATCACGATCAACTGCGATTCCCGAAAAAAAGACCCGCATTTCTGCAGGCTGTCGAACGTGGTGGCCGAGGACGGAATCGAACCGCCGACACGGGGATTTTCAATCCCCTGCTCTACCAACTGAGCTACTCGGCCACGTAGTTCATTGCAGCGAGGTCGCTGCCAAGGACGCGCATATTACGGAGGTCAGTCGCCTACGGCAAGCATTTTGGCAAAAAACCTTCACATTGCCGTCTGCGCAGGCGCAAGTACTTGATCCGCCGTCGCGGGGCGGGGGCGCGCTGGATGCCGATTCATCCGGGCGCGGCGGCGCGGTGATCATCGCCTGCGGCGGAATTCAGCGGGCCACGGTGATCGACAAAAGCGGTGTGGCGGGGCCAGCGCGTGGACGGCACCGACACCTGACATGGAACGCTGTTTTCGTGACCGCCATTGGGGCACGCTGCGGCGTAGTGTCGGCGTTCTCTTCCTGACGCTGGCAACAGCAGAGATCGTCGTCATGTCCGACTCATCGACCACCACCCGCATCGTGCTGGCGTCGCGTCCGCTGGGGGCGCCTACTGCAGCCAATTTCCGCTTGGAGCATGCCGCGCTGCCGCCCTTGGGCGACGGCGAGGTGCTGCTGCGCAATCGCTACCTCTCACTGGATCCGTACATGCGTGGACGCATGGACGAGGGCCCGTCGTACGCCGCGCCGGTGGCGGTGGGCGCGGTGATGGAAGGGCAGACCGTGGCCGAGGTGCTGCAGTCCAACGCCGAGGGTGTAGCTGCAGGTGAGCTGGTGCTGGCGCCGGGTGGCTGGCAGACCCACGCGGTGCTGCCGGCCACGGCACTGGGGCGCCGCCTGGACCCGGCCGGACTGCCGCTGAGTACGGCGCTGGGGGTATATGGCATGCCCGGCTTCACCGCCTATTCCAGCCTGCATGAAATCGCCCGTCTGAAGCCGGGCGAGACGCTGGTGGTGGCTGCCGCAACGGGGCCGGTCGGCGCGACCGTAGCGCAGCTGGCCAAGCTGCAGGGCGCGCGCGTAGTGGCTATCGCTGGTGGCGAGGCCAAGCGTGCCTATCTGCAGACGCTGGGCGTGGACGTGGCGCTGGATCATCGCGCCGCTGATTTCGCCGCGCAGCTGCGCGCGGCGGTACCTGCCGGCATCGACGTGTACTTCGAGAATGTCGGTGGCCATGTGCTGGATGCAGTGCTGCCGCTGCTCAACAACTTCGCCCGCATTCCGGTGTGCGGCACCATCGCCACCTACAACGAGCGGGGCGTCGAGCAGCCCGGCCCGGACCGGTTGCCGGCACTGTTCAGCCAGATCCTGCGCCAGCGCCTGACCGTGCGTGGCTTCATCGTGCACGACTTCAACCATCTGTGGCCGGACTTCGAACGTGAGATGCGGCAGTGGCTGCGCGAAGGCCGCATCCAGTACCGCGAGGATGTGGTGGAAGGGCTGGAGAATGCGCCAGAGGCGTTCTTCGGGCTGCTGCAGGGACGCAACTTCGGCAAGCTGGTGGTGAAGCTGGATTGAGGGCTTGGCGGTGTGCCGACCAAGGTCGGCACCCACTTCAGGCAGTCGAGGCCTTTTCCCTGCGCAGCAGTTCGCGCTTGCGTGCCACGCCCCAGGCATAGCCGGACAGGTCGCCGTCGCGGCGCACCACGCGGTGGCAGGGGACTGCCACCGCCAGTGGATTGCTGGCGCAGGCGCGAGCCACCGCACGGCTTGATCGCGGCGCACCGATACGCGCAGCGACATCCGCATAGGAGGCGGTTTGTCCGCGCGGGATCTGTTGCAGCGCCTGCCACACCCGTTGCTGGAATGCGGTGCCGCGGATATCCAGCGGCAGCGTGGCGCCCCGCGAAGGATCCTCGACCAGGCCCACGACCTGCGCCACCAGTTGCTCATAGCCCTGGTCGGCGCCAATCAGTTCGGCCTGGCGGAAGCGTTGCTGCAATGACTGCAGCAGCGTCTCCGGATCGTCGCCGAGCAGTATCGCGACCACGCCAGTGGCACTGCTGGCCACCAGCACGCTGCCCAGTGAACTTTCGGCAAGCGCGAAGTGGATGACTTCGCCGCGACCACCTGCGCGCCATTGCTTGGGCGTCATGCCCAGCAACTTCGGTGCGTTCTCGTAGAAGCGCCCACTGGAACCGAAGCCGGCATCATGGAAGGCATCGGTGATGCGTTCCTGCTGTTCAAGCCCGGTGCGCAGGCGGTCGGCGCGCAGCGCGGCAGCGTACTGCTTGGGGGTCAACCCTGTGGCCTGCTTGAACAGGCGGTGCAGCCGGGTCGGGCTGCAGCCGGCGATGTCGGCCAGTTCCTGCAGTGAGGGTTCGTCGAGGCTGGTCTGCAGGTGGCGGCAGACCCGTTCGACGCGGGCATCGAGGGCGGTGGTGGCGGTGCTGTCCATGGCCGGATTCTGGCACGCGCCGGTTCTGCGGAAACTCCGTTTCCTGCACCGACGGGCCAGGCCCGGAAACGGAGTGTTGGCAGGCCGAAGGCGCGGCATCGTGGCGGCCACTTCACAACCGGCACCACGACCATGCGCCTGAACAACAAGATCGCTCTCATCACCGGTGCCAGCGCTGGCATTGGCCGCGCCAGCGCGCTGCGCTTCGCCGCCGAAGGGGCGAAGCTGGTGCTCAACGCACGGCGGCCGGAGCCGCTGCAGGCGCTGGTCGAGCAGATTCGCGCCGCCGGTGGCGAAGCCGTGGCGCATGCCGCTGACGTGGCTGACCCGGGCACGGCACAAGCGCTGGTCGATCTGGCCCAGCAGTCCTTCGGCGGCCTGGACATCGCGCTCAACAATGCCGGCATGCTCGGGCCGGGCGTGCCGGCAGCGGAGTTCCCGGTGGACGCTTGGCGTGAAGTGATGGCCACCAATCTGGATGCCGCGTTCCATGCCGCACGTGCGCAGTTGCCGGCACTGCTGGCGCGCGGCGGCGGCTCGCTGGTGTTCGTTGGCACTTTCGTCGGTCACACCGTGGGATTCCCGGGCATGGCGGCCTATGCGTCGAGCAAGGCCGGGCTGATCGGCCTGAGCCAGGTGATCGCCGCCGAATACGGTGCGCGCGGCGTACGCAGCAATGTGCTGCTGCCCGGTGGTACCGATACCGAGATGGGCCGGCAGGCGGCGCCCACCGGCGATGCACGTGACTTCGTGCGCTCGCTGCACGCACTCAAGCGCTTGGCCGAGCCGGAGGAGATCGCCAATGCGGCGCTGTTCCTGGCCAGCGATGAAAGCAGTTTCGTTACCGGTACCGCGATGCGTGTGGAGGGCGGGGTATCGATTACCCGCACCTGAGGACGGTCACCGACGTGGCCGGTAGCGGATACCGCTGCTGGCCATGAAGCCCTTCGGATCGAAACGGGCCCATGCCTCGCCCCAGTCGAAGCGGGCGTGGCCGCCGGCCAGTTTGCGCCCCAGCGCCGCACCCAGCGTGCGGCGCATGAAGGCGACTTCGGCATCGATTGCCGCCTGGGTCGGCCAGCCGTCTTCCAACGTCGCACCGGGTAGATCGACGCCCATCGTCACCATGTTGAGCTGTTGCCCGAAGAAGCACAGGCTGATGCCAGCGGGCGCGCCGCCCAGGCTGAGCTGGTGCAGGCTGAGCCAGACGTAGCCGGTGCCGACATCGCGCTCCCCTCGGACCAGCGGGGCAAAGGCGGCACGCGCTTCGTCCAGTAACAAGGTGGGGCCGATCAATGCTGGCAGGTTGCCGAGCTGGATGCTGCCGTCGGTCGCATTGAGGAGCATCGGCAACGCGTGGGCTGCGTGCTGGGCAGAGGAGGGCATGGCACACCGGTGAGCGTGGTGCCCCGGATTCTGGCTGGGCGGGGCGGTGGCGGCAAGCCGCTTCCTGCACAGGATGTTGGCGCGGGACTGACCTGCGGCTCACCCGGCAACCTCTAGCGTGGTGGCAGCGCTGGCCTGCTGCCGGCGAGGGAGTTTTCGATGAACGAGCAAAGCAGGGATCAGGACCCGAAGCAGGGCATCCAGGAAAGCCGCCAGGACAGGAAGCAGGACGATGTGGCCAAGCAGCGGCCGGGGCAGCGCGATCAACAGGTGCGTGATACGCACTCGCGCGGCCCGCAACGCAAGGATGGAGAACAGGAGCCGGCCTGAGCCGGAGGCGCTGAAAAGAAAAAACCCGCAGATCATGGAGATCTACGGGTTCTTCTGAAAAGTGGTGGAGCCAAGGAGGATCGAACTCCTGACCTCGTCATTGCGAACGACGCGCTCTCCCAGCTGAGCTATGGCCCCACGGCAGGACTCAAGTGTAGCCAAGTGGCCGCGCCTTGCCAAGCCGATCCGGGACGCCGGACGACGCGGCGTGAGCGCGCGCAATGGTGCCGAAACCGTTCGGTTCGCCGCGGCGGGGTCCGCGCAACGAAATCGTAACAATTTGGGGGATAATGGCCGCTTGCGCAGTTCTCCTCCCTTTTGCCGCCCGGCTCGCGCAGGCCGCACGGACGCCTCCTCAGAGCATTCCATGCCCTCCCATTCCGATTCCCGCCGCCTGTCGGGTCTGTCGTCTTCCTTTGTTTCCTTCCGCCGTCACCCGCTGGCCCTGGCCTGTGCTGGCCTGGCCCTGGCGGGCAGCTTCGGTGCCGCCGCGCAGGACAGTGCGCCGACCCCGACCGGCCTGGACACGATCACCGTGACCGCCGAACACCGTGAGCAGAACCTGCAGGAAGTGCCGGTCTCGGTGGGTGTGGTGCAGGGGGAGCGCATGCGCGACTTCACCGCCGGCGGCGACGACACCCTGCTGGCACTGTCCGGCCGCGTGCCGAGCCTGTATGCGGAAACCACCACCGGCCGCATCTTCCCGCGCTTCTACATCCGCGGCCTGGGCAACATCGACTTCTACCTGGGAGCCTCGCAGCCGGTGTCGATCATCCAGGACGACGTGGTGCTGGAGCACGTGGTGCTGAAGTCCAACCCGGTCTATGACGTAGACCAGGTGGAAGTGCTGCGCGGCCCGCAGGGCTCGCTGTTCGGCCGCAACACCACCGCCGGCATCGTCAAGTTCGACACCCTGAAGCCGACCCAGGACTACACCGGCCGCGTCAGCGCCAGCTACGCCACCTACAACAGCGTGTCGATCGACGGCGGCTTCGGCGGCCCGATCAACGACATCGCCTCGTTCCGCGTGTCGGCGCTGTACCAGCACCGCGATGACTACGTCGACAACACCTACAAGGGCCCGAGCGCCGATGGCACGGTCAGCCCGAAGAAGAACGCCATGGGCGGCTTCGACGACCGCAACGTGCGCGCCCAGCTGCTGCTGACCCCGAGCGACCAGTTCTCGATCCTGGCCTCGGCCCACGCCCGCGACTATGAAGGCACCTCGACCCTGTTCCTGCGCGGTGCGCTGACCAAGGGCTCGAACAAGACCGACGTGCCGCGCGACAAGGTCGCCTACGACGAGGCCGACAACAACCCGCAGGCCTACAAGACCTACGGCGGCTCGGTGAAGGCACGCTACGACTTCGGTGCGATCGACTTCACCTCGATCACCGCCTACGAGACCACTTCCGGTTACAGCCGTGGCGACACCGACGGCGGTGCTGCGGTGAACTTCCCGGTCAACGGCGTGCCGAACGGCTACGGCCAGTCGATGGGCCGCATCCGCGACCTGGACCAGTGGACCCAGGAATTCCGCTTGGCCAGCCATGACGACCGCGCGCTGCAGTGGCAGGCCGGTGCGTTCTACTTCAACGGCAGCGACACCACCGACTTCTACCAGCGCGCGTGGTTCCTGCAGGGCCCGGCACGTAACCCGAACAACTGGGTGCGCCTGCGCAACAAGAACACCTCGTGGGCCGGTTTCGGCCAGCTGAGCTATGCCTTCACCGACAAGTTCACCGTTACCGCCGGCCTGCGCCAGACCCGGGACGAGAAGCACACCCGCCTGCTGAAGACGGCTGACACTGCCGCTGGCGTGGTCACCTACAAGGGCCGCACCGACGTCAAGATGTCCGACACCACCCCGAGCTGGGATCTGAGCGCGATGTATCAGGTCACGCCGGACGTGAGCGTCTATGCCAAGGTCGCCCGCGGCTTCCGCGGCCCGACCATCCAGGGCCGCTCGGCCGTGTTCAATGCCGACTTCACCACCGCCGATTCCGAGACCATCCTGTCCTGGGAAGCAGGAGTGAAGAGCAGCCTGTGGGACAACCGCCTGCGCTTGAATGCCACCGCGTTCACCTACACCGTCAACGACATCCAGCTCAACGGCAACGACTCGGACGGCAACGGCGTGCTGTTCAACGCCGACAAGGCCAAGGCCTATGGCTTCGAAGCCGACATGGAACTGCGCCCGATCCCGAACCTGACCCTGAGCGCCGGCCTGAGCCTGCTGCACAGCGAAATCAAGGACAAGCGCGTCTACGCGCAGGTCTGCGGCCTCAACGGCCAGGTGGTGTGCACGGTGAATGACCCGACCATCAAGGTCGGCGCCAACACCTTCGCGCAGATCGACGGCAACCCGCTGCCGAACGCACCGAAGTACAACGTGAACCTGGCTGCCCGCTACGACTTCCCGGTCAGCGACGCTGGCACCATGTTCGTGTCCACCGACTGGAACAAGCAGGGTTACACCAGCTTCGTGCTGTACGACAGCAAGGAGTTCAACTCCAAGGGTGACTTCGAAGGTGGCCTGAAGATCGGCTACTCGGGCAACTACGGTGCCTACGAAGTTGCGCTGTTCGCGCGCAACATCACCAACGAGAAGAACCTCAAGGGTGTGATCGAGAACTACATGGCGGCGGTCTACAACGAACCGCGCACCGTGGGTGTCTCGCTGAACATGAACTGGTAAGCCTTACCCCGTCGTGTACCGGAAACGGCGCTCATCGAGCGCCGTTTTTCGTTGCTGGCCAGGCATCATCCGTGCTCAAGGCGTGGCGCTGACGCCCTTGCCCAGCGCTGCATCGGACGGCGCACTGGGGCCCAGCACCTGCAGCTGCATCGCCTCCATCCGCTCCAGTACCTTGCGCTGCTTGCCGTTGAGGCCGCGCGAGGTGATTGCGATGTGCTTGCGTGCAGCGTCCAGCGGCGCGGGTTGGTAGTGCACCGTGAAGCGGCGCAGGGCGCATCCCATCAGCTTGTCGACCGGTGCGCAGTCGTTGGCGTTGAAATCGATATCGCCGTCGGCGGCAACAATGAAGGGGCTGAGCAGGATCTGCCCTTCGCGGGCAGTGAAGGCCAGTGGCGCGTGGGCCTTGGCGATGACCGCCTGGATGCGTACGGCAGGGATGTCTTCAGGGACGATCCTGTCATCCCAGTAGCCTTCGGTCGGGCGCGAGGTTTCGTAGTTCTGGGTGCCCCATGCCACGCAGTTGCCGGAGGCCACATGCACCGAGATGCAGACCTGCTGGGAGTGCTGATCGGTCAGGACGCCGGGTGGTACCCAGACCTTCTTCCAGGAATAGAAACGGTAATCGACGTCGGCCAGGCGGGTGGCGCCGATGTCCTTCGATACTTCGTCCGTGGTCCCCAGCGGCTTCAGCTTGGCCACGCGGGTGTTCAGGCGGTAGTTCTCCGCACCGTTCAGCAGATAGGTGCCCGGCGGAATCAGATGCACCTCGAACACGTCCATCAACACCGTCCGCTGCGGGCCGGTTTCCAGTTCGTTGGTGTTGAACAGCTGCACATAGCCCTGGGAGGGAATATCCTTGTGCTGGAAGGACACCCGCGTCGAGAACCCGGGTAGGTCGGTCGAGCGGTTGCCCAGATGAAAGCCGGGGACCGGAGAGCCGACACCTGGCCCGCCGTTGTGCACGACATACGGGGCCGGCACCAGCACGGCAACCAGACCGTCGCGGGTGGCACCGTCAATGATGTCCACCAGCTTGGCTGTGTTCTCCTTTTCCTGTGCATAGGAAAGCGGTGCGGCCTGCCCAGAGCATGCCAGGCCCAACGTGGTTAGCAGCAGTGCGCAGGCGGTCGCGATCTTGAGGGTCTGCATCGACGTCTCCTTGTCAGTACCGCCAAACCCTAGCACGGCCCCTGCAGGCTTGAGGTGCACGGCGCCGGCGTGGTCCGGCGCCTTGTGCCATCAACGTGCGGGCAGCAGCGCCTGAAGCTGCGATTCCAGTTCCTGCTGGCGCCAGCCGGCCAGAGCGGCCGGCCATTGGCGGCGCTCCAGGTAGCTTTCCAGATGCTTGCGCGATGCCAGTACGCCATCCGGCAGGTCCAGCTCGCGGCTGCGTTCGGCAACGGCGTCCTGCAGCCTCTTCAGTACCTGCTTGTTGCTGTCGTTGGCGGGCAGTGCCAGCGGTGCCTCGGCCTCATCGGCCAGCGGCGTGGATAGTGCCTGCCAGACCGCGCCTGCCAGCTTGCGCGGTGCCTTCGGGAACTGTTCAAACAGCGTGGCCAGCGCGGCGGCATCGGCCGGTGGCGTGCGTGCCAGCGTGGCGGCCAGTTCGTTGTCCAGGATCCAGCTGCGCGGGCGGTCGCTGCTGCGTGCCTGCACATCACGCCAGCGCAGCAGGCGCAGCAGGCGGCGCTGCGCGGGAGCATCGAGAAACTGCGCTGAGCGCATCGCCAGATGCGGCCAGCGGTCCTCGTCATTGGCGACGCTGGCCAGCAGGCGCTCGCCGTCGTCGTGCAGCCACTGCTGGCGGCCCAGTGCCTGCAACTTGGCATCAATGGCGTCATGCAGCGCGAACAGGTGCTCGACGTCGTCGGCGGCGTATTGCAGTTGCGACTCCGAGAGTGGACGGCGCATCCAGTCCGAGCGGGTTTCGCCCTTGGCCAGCGCCACGCCGGTGATCTCCGCCACCAGCTTCTGGTAGCCCATGCCGCCACCGATGCCGGCCAGCGCGGCGCCGATCTGGGTGTCGAACAGTGGTCGCGGCAGCACACCGCACGCCCACTTGAAGGCGACCAGGTCTTCGCTGGCGCTGTGCATCACCTTGGTGATGGATTCATCGGCCAGCCACGGTGCCAGCGCCTCGGTCATGCCGGGAATCAGCGGGTCGATCAGCAGGATGTCCTGCCCGACCGCCATCTGCACCAGGGCCAGCTGCGGCCAGAAGGTGCGTTCACGGATGAATTCGGTGTCCAGGCCGATGCGGGTCGGGCGCTGCTGGAAGTACGCATCCAGCTCGGCGGGGGTGGTGATCCAGGTTGCCACGGGTCAGGGCCTACTACTCGGGTTTGCTCAGGCAGGGGAGAATAGCCTAACGTCGGTGCGTGTCCCTGCCGAAGGAGATCCTGCTTGCGTTTTCCGCTGTCGTCCGTGCTGTGCACCGCCGTGGCCGTGGCCCTGGCCGGCTGCACGCCGTCGCCCCCCACGGCAGTGGACCCCAGTGCCGGGGAAGGGACGCGCCTGTCTGCGAACACGGACAGCGACGAGCGTCCACAGGCCGGGCAGGGCAGCGTGACCATCGCCGGCGAGGATGCCGCCGAGGATGTGCAGCAATGGACGCCGCCGCGGGTGGACCGACAGGGGCGAAGCCTGGCGCAGTTGCGCCGCGCGGCCGGGCAGGCCTTCAACGAGGGCCGGCTGTACGAGGATGCCGATGCCGCCATTCCACTGTGGCTGGCGGTACAGGAAGAGGATCCGGATGACCGCCAGGCCCGCCAGGGCCTGCAGCGTGCCCGCCAGCGGCTGCAGCAGCAGGCGGATGCGCTGCTGGTGCGGCCGCTCAGGCAGCGCGAGGCGCTGGCCGAGGCCAGCCGCCAGGCGCTGGTGCTGCTGACCCTGGCGCCCAAGGACGAGAAGGTACGCGCACTGCAGGGTCGGGTGGAGCTTGCCCAGCGGGTGGTCGCTTACAACCGCGCCGGTGAAGAGGACCTGCGCTCGGGCCGGATCGGCGAAGACGGGGACGGGGCTATTGGCAACTTCCGCGAGGCACTGGCACTGGATGGGAATAACAGCCGCGCGCGGCAGGGACTGGCCGCAGCCGAAAGCGGGCTGATCCGCCGCGCAGAAGATGCTGCACGCGCGCGCGATTTCGCCAGCGCGGGCACTTGGTTGGCCGAAGCCAGCAAGGTGCGCGACTCATCGCCGACCATTGCCGACGCGTTCGAGCGCATCGAGCAGATCCGTGCGGCGGTGTTGCTGCAGCTGCGCGATGACGGCCTGCGCGACCTGTCCACGCCGCAGGGCCTGAAGCCGGCACGCGAGAAGCTGGCCGAGGCCCTGCGCATCGCCCTGCCGGGAGACCCGGTGGTGGCCCAGCTGCGTGAGCGCATTGACCTGGCCACGCACTACGGCAGCTTCCGCCCGGGGCAGGTATTCAGCGATGCCATGCGCGATGGCGGGCGCGGGCCGCAGATGGTGGTGGTCCCGCACGGCGGCTTCCAGATGGGGGCCGGTGATGCCGAGCCGGGCGCCAGCGATGCCGAGCGGCCATCGCATTATGTACGCTTTGATCGAGGCTTCGCGATGGCGATCACCGAGGTGACGGTCAGCGATTTCCAGCGCTACGTGAAGGCGACCAATGCGCGCCCGCGTGCGACCCGTCGCGGCCATTCGGTGGTCTATGACGAACGCAGCGGCAACTTCATCCGCCGCAGCGGCGTGGACTGGCGTTCGGACTACGACGGTGGCCTCGCGATGGCCAATGCGCCGGTGATGCATGTCAGTATCCGCGATGCCGAAAACTATGCGTCGTGGTTGTCCGAGCAGACCGGGCGCAGCTACCGGTTGCCCAGCGAGGCCGAGTTCGAATACGCGCTGCGCGCCGGCAGCAGTGGCCGCTATCCGTGGGGCGCCGCCGGCACGCCGCCGCCCGGTGCTGGCAACTTCACTGGCAGCAAGGATGTCTCGCCATCGGGACGGCACTGGCACAACGCCTTCATCGGCTATGGCGATGGCTGGTGGGGGCCCGCGCCGGTGGCCAGTTTCCAGGCCAATGCCTTCGGCCTGCACGACATGGCGGGCAATCTCAGCGAGTGGGTGGCCGATTGCTGGCATGCCAGCTACCGGCGCGCGCCCTCCGATGGCGCGGCCTGGTTCAACCCGGGCTGCCGCGCGCGGGTGATCCGCGGGGGCAACTGGGCCAACGCGCCGGAGCAGACCCGTGCGGCGTGGCGGCAGTCGCAGGATTCGGACACCACCAGCGCGCGCATCGGTTTCCGCCTGGTGCGGGGCATCTGAGCGGCACCGGGCTTCACCCGCTGCTGGCGCCCGCGCACTAAGATTGCGCCGTGCCCGCCGGCCGGCGGGGCCTGCTGGACGACCCCTGATGCGCAATGATCCCTTTTCCCGCTCGCCCCAAGGCCCGCAGCGTCGCGGCCTGTTTGGCAACATCCGCTGGTGGGTGCTGTTGCTGGCCGCCGGCTATGCGCTCTTCTACTGGTTTTCCAATCGCACGGTGGACCCCTACACCGGCGAGAAGGTGATGATTGACAGCAGCCTGGACGCCCGCCAGGAGACCGCCTTGGGCTTGCAGGCCTACCAGCAGATCCTCTCGGAGGAGCCGCCGATGGACTCCAACGCGCCGATCGCGCGCGATGTGCGCGACATCGCCCAGCGCCTGATTGCCAAGGTTGATGTGGTGGAGACTGCACTGGCGCAGGAGCACGGCGTTCAGCCGGCGCATTTCGCGCGTGATTTCCAGTGGGAAGTCAACGTGATCCCATCTGAACAGGCCAACGCATTCTGCCTGCCTGGTGGCAAGATGGCGGTCTATACCGGCCTGGTGCCGGTGGCGCGCACGCGCGACGCGATGGCGGTGGTGATGGGCCACGAGATTGCCCATGCGCTGCTGCGCCACGGTGCGCAGCGGATGGCGCAGCAGAAGCTGACCCAGATCGGGCAGATGGCCGGCGCCGCCAGCGGCATGGATGCGCAGCAGCAACAGATGATGATGTCGGCGATGGGCTACGGGTATCTGCTGCCCTATGCGCGCAGCCACGAGACGCAGGCCGATGAAGTGGGACTGATGCTGGCTGCGGCGGCGTGCTTCGACCCGCGCGAGGCGGTGCCGCTGTGGCAGCGCATGGGCCAGGCCAGTGGTGGCCAGTCACCGCCGGAGTTCGCGTCGACTCACCCGAACCCGGGTACCCGTATCCAGAACCTGCAGGCGTTGATGCCGAAGGCACTCGAGTACCGGCAGAAGTTCTGCGAGCAGGCAAAGTAGGGGGTTGTTCGGCAGGGCTTGCAGCCCTGCACCTGCCGAAGCAACAGCAACAGCAACAGCAACAGCAACAGCAACAGCGTGCATTCCGTGGGATGGCGGGGTGGGTCCGGTTGCGGGGGCCGCTGCAAGTACGTCCATGTAAGCTCGGTCGCCGCATCCATGCGGCTCACGCCCCCGCAACCGGACCCACCCCGCCTTCGACAGATGTCCGCGATCTGCCGGAATGGCGCTTGGGGTCAGATCCGTTTTCCGCAGGAAAACGGATCTGACCCCGAATTGATTCGATATCTGAAAGAGATTCATCCACGCATGGCGTGGATCTACCGACCGTCATCGGGACACTGTCGAGGGTGGGGCGGTGTGGCTGTGCAGGACCGTTGGCGCCATGGATGGCGCCATCGAGCCCCCAGGGATGGGTTTACGGCGTGTCCTGCACAGCCACACCACCCCACCAAGCTATCAGCAGTCCAGAGCCGCTTTCGCTGTTGCTTCGGCTGTTGCATTTGCCTCTGCAGGTGCAGGGCGCAGCCCTGCCGAACCCCTTTACTTGACCTGCACGTCGATCACGCCGTCGCCCACGCGCGCCTGCAATGCGTCGCCGGGCTGTACCTGATCGACCTGGCGCACCAGCGTGCCATCGTCACTGCGGGTCAGGATGCTGTAGCCGCGCGCTACAGTCGCCAGCGGGCTGACCGCTTCCAGCGAACGCGCCAGCCCGCGCAGGCGCAGCGCATCGCGTTCCAGCAGACGCTGCATCGCTGCCTGCGGTCGTCCGCGCAGGGCGGCCAGGCGGCGTTGCATCGTGTCGAGCTGGCGCTGTGGGTGGTGCCCGCGCAGGACCGCCGCTGCATGGCGAAGGCGCGCAGCACGGCGCTCCTGCTGCTGGTTGAACGCGGCATGCAGGCGCCGGCCCAGATCGAGCTGGCGGCGGCGCAACAGGTCCAGTCGCGCCTGCGGGCTCTGCGCGTTCAGGCGCAGCAGGGCACGGTCAGCACGTTGCATCGCCTGCTGCATCGTGTGCCGCTGCAGCTGCGCCATGCGTGCCGCGGTGCGCCGCAGGCGCAGGGCCAGTTCGCGCTGGTCCGGTACCAGCAGCTCGGCTGCCACCGATGGCGTCGGTGCACGCAGGTCGGCGGCGAAGTCGCTCAGGCTGAAGTCGGTTTCATGGCCCACCGCCGACACTACCGGGGTGCGGCTGGCGGTGATCGCACGGGCCAGTGCTTCATCGTTGAAGGCCCACAGGTCTTCCAGTGAACCGCCGCCACGGGTCAGCAGGATCACGTCGTAGCGGCCACTGGCATCGGCGGCCTGCAGCAGGCGGGTGATCTGTGCAGCGGCGCTGCTGCCCTGCACCAGGGTCGGCAGCAGGTCCACTTCCAGCAGCGGGAAGCGGCGGCCGAGCACGCTCAGCACGTCGCGCACAGCGGCGCCGGTGGGGGAGGTGATCACCGCAAGGCGCTGCACGTGCGCCGGCAGCGGCCGCTTGCGTGCCGGGTCGAACAGGCCTTCGGCCTCCAGCCGTGCCTTCAGCTCCTCGAAGGCGCGGCGCAGTGCGCCTTCGCCGGCTTCCTCCATGTGGTCCAGCACCATCTGGTACTCGCCACGGGCGTCGTACAGGGTCACCTTGCCGCGCACCAGCACTCGCATGCCTTCGCGCGGCACGAACTTCAGGTATTGCGCCTTCATCCGGAACATCGCCGCGCGCAGCTGCGCACGTGCGTCCTTCAGGGTGAAATACAGATGCCCGGAGGCGGGACGCGCCACGCTGCCCAGTTCGGCCTCGACCCAGATCGCCGGGAAGCTGCCTTCCAGCAGGTCGCGGGCGAGGGTGTTGAGCTGGCTGGGGGTGAGGATGTCGTTGTTGCGTGGCTGCATGGGAACGGCGTGCTGCGGGCGGAACGGGGGCTCAGGATCGCACGTCAGCGCACCGTGTGCTGGCCCAGTGCCCACTGCACGTGTTCACGCACCAGCGGCGAGGGATCGTCGATGCGGGTCTGCAGGGCAGCCAGCGCTTCGGCCGAGGACGGCGCATTGCCCAGCGCCACGGCGATGTTGCGCAGCCAGCGCTCATGGCCGCTGCGCCTGATCGGGCTGCCTTCGGTGCGGCGCAGGAACTCGGCTTCGTCCCAGGCGAACAGCTGGTCCAGGCGGGCAGTGTCGAGGTTGTTGCGCGCGCGGAAATCGGCTTCGTCGGTGCGCTTGGCGAACTTGTTCCAGGGGCAGACCAGCTGGCAGTCGTCGCAGCCATAGATGCGGTTGCCGATCAGCGGACGCATCTGTTCGGGAATGGCGCCGTCGTGTTCGATGGTCAGGTAGGAAATGCAGCGCCGCGCGTCCAGCCGCTGCGGGCCGGTGATCGCGCGGGTAGGGCAGACATCGATGCAGCGCGTGCAGGTGCCGCAGTGTGCCGTAGCCGGCGCATCGATCGGCAGCGGGATATCGATGTAGATCTCGCCGATGAAGAACCAGGAACCGCCGTTGCGGTCGATCAGGCAGGTGTGCTTGCCGATCCAGCCCAGCCCCGCGTTGCGCGCCAGTGCGCGCTCCAGCACCGGCGCCGAATCGACGAATACCCGGTAGCCCAGCGGTGCCACTTCATCGTTGATCTGCGTGGCCAGCTTCTGCAGGCGGTTGCGCATCAGCTTGTGGTAGTCGCGGCCCAAGGCGTAACGGGCCACGTAGGCGCGGCCCGGGTCGGCCAGGGTTGCCCAGGCTTCGGTGTCGTCCTTGTGGCTGTAGTCCATGCCTACCGAGATCACCCGCACCGTGCCGGGCAGCAGCTCGGCCGGGCGCGCGCGCAGGGTGCCGTGGCGCGCCATCCAGTCCATCGTGCCGTACAGGCCCTGGCCCAGCCAGTCGGCCAGGTGCACCTCGTCCTCGCCCAGCTCGATGCCGGCGATGCCGCAGCGCTGGAAGCCATGCGCACGCGCCAGTTCGCGGATGCGCTGTACGGCCTGGACCGGATCGACAGGGGCGGGGGCGGGAGACATATGCACCAGTATAAAATCCCCGCATGGCCAACCTTGCCGCTCTGTTCGATTCCGCTGCCGCGCGTGCGCTTGATGTGCAGGCCTCGGCACTGGCTGCCGAGGGCGGCTGGGGCCTGATGGCGCAGGCCGGCCAGGCCGCCTGGCAGTGCCTGCTGCAGCATTGGCCACAAGCGCAGCGGATCGGCGTGGTGGTTGGCGCAGGAAACAACGGCGGCGATGGCCTGGTGCTGGCCCGCCATGCACGGAAGGCCGGGCGTACGGTGACGGTGATCGCCTTGCCGGGCAAGCCACCGGCGACGTCGCTGGCGCAGCGTGCCGCATCGGAATTCAAGTCCGGTGGCGGCACCCTCACCGATTTCGACGGCGTGCTGCCCGAGGCCGATATCTGGGTCGATGCCCTGTTCGGTCTGGGCTTCGATCGCGTGCCGGAAGGTGTGGCGCAGGCGCTGATCGTCGCCCTCAACGCGCAGGCGGCACCGGTTCTGGCGCTGGACGTCCCCAGTGGCGTCGATGCCGACCGGGGCGCCGTACCGGGCGAGGCGGTGAAGGCTGCTTTGACCCTGCAGTTCATCGTGCCGCATCGCGGGCTGTATACCGGCGATGCGCTGGATCATTGCGGGCGGAAGGCGTTGGCGCCGCTGCAGCTGCCCACGGCCGCATGGCAGGGCGTGTCACCCGCCGTGGAGCACTGGACCCAGGCGCGCTTGCCGGCACTGCTGCCGCCGCGCCGCGCCAACAGCCACAAGGGCGAATCCGGGCACGTGCTGTGCGTCGGCGGCAACCATGGCAGCGGCGGTGCCATCGCCATGGCGGCCGAGGCCGCGCTGCGTGCCGGCGCCGGATTGCTGAGCCTGGGCACCCGCCGCGATCACGTCGGCCCGTTGCTGGCGCGCCTGCCGGAAGCGATGACCCATGCGCTGGAAGACGGCGATGTGCTGCCGGCGCTGCTGGACAAGGCCAGGGTGGTGGCGATCGGGCCGGGCCTGGGCCAGGACGAATGGGCGCGCGCGCTGTTTGCGCGGGCGCTGGCCAGCGCCAAACCGCTGGTGGTTGATGCCGATGCACTGAACCTGCTGGCGCAGGATCCGCGCGCGCTGCCGGACGCCATCCTTACGCCACATCCGGGCGAGGCCGCGCGTCTGCTCGGCTGCAGTACCGCTGACATCCAGGCCGATCGCTACCGTTGTGCGCAGGCGTTGGCCGAACGCTTCCGCGCCGTGGTGGTGTTGAAGGGCGCAGGCAGCATCGTGACGGCGCCCGGGCAGGCGCCACGGCTGATCGCTGCAGGCAATCCCGGCATGGCCGTGGGAGGCATGGGCGATCTGCTCACCGGCATCATCGCCAGCCTGCGCGCGCAGGGCCTGGCCGCCTTCGACGCCGCCGCGGCCGGTGCGCTGCTGCATGGGCTCGCGGGCGACGCCGCGGCCGCCGATGGCACGCGCGGCCTGATTCCTACTGATCTGCTGTCGCCGTTGCGGCGACTGGCCAACCCGGAACTTTCCCGATGATCGATTTCTTCCTTGCCGACAGCGATGCCACTGAACTGCTCGGGCAATGGCTGGCGGCCACCCGGCCGCCGCAGGCGCTGGTCGAACTGCGCGGCGACCTGGGGGCCGGCAAATCCACCACGGCCCGCGCACTGCTGCGCGCGCTGGGTGTCCAGGGCGCCATCCGCAGCCCGACCTACACCCTGGTCGAGCGCTATCCGCTGGCCGGCGGTGGCGAGGCCTGGCATCTGGATCTGTACCGGATCGGGCAGGCCGGCGAACTCGATTTCCTCGGGCTGGACGAGGGCAGCGCGGTACTGTGGCTGGTTGAATGGCCGGAACGCGGTGCCGGTGCGCTGCCGCCAACCGACCTGGTGGTGGCGCTGGAGATCGAGGGACAAGGGCGTCGCGTTCGTCTCATTGGCGCCAGCGACGCCGGGCATGAATGGCTGAAACGGCTTCCCCAAGGAGGCGACTTGCAGGCCATATCTGTCGGCTGACGAGAACAAACACCGGCAGGTTACGGATTATTAAGGAAAAAGGTGTTGCATTCCGTTCAGTGCGGTGATTGAATCCTGAGCCATGCGCCCGGGGAACCGTCTCATCGCCATCTGTGCCGCCGTCGGACTGGGTCTGGCGAGCGTCAGCGCGTGGGCCGGTGAAATTCGCCAGGTCCTGCTGAATACCGGTGCCACCGGCACCCGTGCCGAGATCTCGCTGGTGGGCAGTGGCGGTTACAAGACGCTGTCGCTGGCCGGACCGAACCGCCTGGTGGTCGATTTCCCGGACTCCAGCGCCGTACGCAACCTGAAAATGCCGGCGGCGCAGGGCGTGGTCACCGCAGTGCGCACCGGACAGCCGGTGCCGGGTACCTTCCGTGTCGTTTTCGACCTTGCTGAATCGGTGGCGCCGTTCCGCCCACAGATGCAGCGCGAGGGCAATGAATCCAAGCTGGTGATCGAATGGCCGGGCGATGGCCCGGCCGTGGTCGCCAGCCGTCCGGCAGCGACGCCGGCGGTGCCGCCGCAGGCGCCGGCCAACACGCCCGCACCGACGCCGACGCCGGCGGAGAGCGCGCAGGCGCGTACCGATGCCGCGCGTGCCACGGCGCTGCTGACTGCCCAGGTGCGGCAGCAGGCCAGTGCCACCGCCGCCGCGCCGGCCACGCCTACCCCGGCGCCATCCACCGCGCCGGCCCAGGTCGCGGCGGCGGGTACCGTGGCCAGCAGTTCGCCTTCTTCCTCGCCGGCCGCGATCCTCGCTGGGCAGCGCACCGCAGCGGTGGTGACCACGCCGCCGGCCACGGTGCCTGCGCCGGCACCGACGCCGGTGGAACCGCCGCGCCCGGCCATGCCCAGTGATGCCTCCCGCATCCGCATGCAGGCCGGCATGCGCCATCTGGTGGTGGCCATCGATCCCGGTCACGGAGGCCAGGATCCGGGCGCGATCGGCCCGACCGGCAAGCGTGAGAAGGATGTCACTTTGGCGGTGGCGCGGGAACTGGCCCGTCAGGTCAATGCGACGCCGGGCCTGAAGGCCTACCTGACCCGCGACAGTGACGTGTTCATTCCGCTGCCGATGCGCGCGCAGAAGGCGCGTGCGAACAAGGCCGACATCTTCATTTCCATCCATGCCGACGCGGCCGAGAACCGTTCGGCCACCGGTTCGTCGGTGTACGTGCTGTCGACCAAGGGTGCCTCTTCGCAGCGCGCCCGTTGGCTGGCAGACAAGGAAAACGCGGCCGATCTGGTCGGTGGCGTTCGCCTGCAGCAGACCGAGGGCACGCTTGCCAATGTGCTGCTGGACCTGGCGCAGAGCGGCTACATGAAGGCGTCCGAAGACGCCGCCGGCCACGTGCTGGGCGGCCTTAAGCGGATCGGCAACAACCACAAGCCGAACATCGAGCGCGCCAACTTCGCGGTGCTGCGTACGTCGGACATGCCGGCGATGCTGGTGGAAACCGCGTTCATCTCCAACCCGGATGAAGAGCGTCGCCTGACCGACCCGGCCTACCAGCGCAAGATCGCCGGTGCCGTGCTCGATGGCGTGCACACCTTCTTCAGCCGCCAGCCACCGCCGGGCACGCTGTACGCGGCCCGTGCCCAGGCCGAGATCGACGCCGCAGCCACCATGGCCGGCGGCAGCAAGTAATCCGCTTCCTGTAGAGCGCGGTAGAGTCGACTGTTAGTCGACTACGTGCGCAGCGCGGGGCTTTTCGGCGCCCGGGCGGAGAGCAGTCGACTGACAGTCGACTCTATCCACGGGCGCTCCGCTATCATCGACCCATGAAGTCTGCTGCCCATCATCTCCCATGAGCGCGCCCGGTCCGCGCCCGATCCGGCCCTTGCCGGAGATCCTGATCAACCAGATCGCCGCTGGCGAAGTGGTCGAGCGTCCCGCTTCGGTGGTCAAGGAGCTGGTCGAGAACGCGATCGACGCCGGTGCCAGCCGCGTAGATATCGATCTTGAAGAGGGCGGTGTACGCCTGATCCGCATCCGCGACAACGGCAGTGGCATCGCGCCGGAGCAGCTGCCGCTGGCGGTATCGCGCCACGCGACCAGCAAGATCGCCGATCTGGACGATCTTGAATCGGTGGCCACGCTCGGTTTCCGTGGCGAAGCGCTGCCGTCGATCGCCTCGGTCAGTCGCTTCACCCTGGCCTCGCGTCGCGCACATGACGAGCATGGTTCCGCGCTGCAGATCGAAGGCGGAAAGATCGGTGAGGTGACGCCGCGCGCGCATGCGCCGGGTACCACGGTGGAAGTGCGCGAGCTGTTCTACAACGTACCGGCGCGGCGCAAGTTCCTGCGCGCCGAGCGCACCGAGCTGGGCCATATCGAAGAATGGCTGCGCTCGCTGGCCCTGGCGCGGCCGGACGTCGAACTGCGCGTGTCCCACAACGGCAAGGCCTCGCGCCGTTACAAGCCGGGCGATCTGTATTCCGATACGCGATTGGCAGAAACGCTGGGCGAGGATTTCGCCAACCAGGCCGTGCGCGTGGATCACAGTGGCGCCGGCCTGCGCCTGCATGGCTGGATCGCGCAGCCGCATTACTCGCGTGCCAGCGCCGACCAGCAGTACCTGTACGTCAACGGCCGTTCGGTGCGTGATCGCAGCGTCGCCCACGCGGTGAAGATGGCGTACGGCGATGTGCTGTACCACGGTCGGCAGCCGGCCTATGTGCTGTTCCTCGAACTGGACCCGACCCGTGTTGATGTCAACGTGCACCCGGCCAAGCACGAGGTGCGCTTTCGTGATTCGCGGCTGGTGCATGACTTCGTCTATCGCACGCTGAAGGACGCGTTGGCTGATACCCGCGCGGGCATGTCGGCGCAGGAGATCGGTGCGGGTCCGGTGCATCCGGTGGACGCCGCTGCTGCATCGATGGCATCGAGCGCGGGCGCATCGGGTTTCGGGCTGGTGCGTGGGCCTGCGCCCGGTGCCGGCTCGGGCGCGGGCGGCGGTGGCTTTTCCGGCTGGCGCCCGCAGCAGCCCCTTGGGCTGCAGGTTGCTGATGCACCGGCGGCCTACGCCGCGCTGTATGCCACGCCGGCCGGTGCCGAGCCCGGGGCGGCGCTTCCCCCGATGCCCGTCGGGAACGGTCTGCCGGTCACCAGTGCCGATGCCGGAGTGCCGCCGCTGGGCTATGCGATCGCGCAGCTGCACGGCATCTACATCCTGGCCGAGAACGCCGAAGGCCTGATCGTGGTCGACATGCATGCCGCACACGAACGCATCGGCTACGAGCGGCTGAAGAACGCGCACGATGGCATCGGCCTGCAGTCGCAGCCGTTGCTGGTGCCGATCACGCTGGCGGTGGGCGAGCGCGAGGCCGATACCGCCGAAAGCGAAGCCGACACGCTGGCCGCACTCGGCTTCGAAGTGACCCGTGCCGGCCCCGGTTCACTGCACGTGCGCAGCATACCGGCACTGCTGGCGCATGCCGAACCGGAAGGCCTGCTGCGCGACGTGCTGACCGACCTGCGTGAGCACGGCCAGAGCCGCCGCGTGGCCAGCGCGCGCGACGAGCTGCTGTCGACCATGGCCTGCCACGGCGCGGTGCGTGCCAACCGTCGCCTGACCGTGCCGGAAATGAACGCGCTGCTGCGCGACATGGAGATCACCGAGCGGTCCGGCCAATGCAACCACGGCCGGCCGACCTGGGCCCGTTTTTCGCTGGCGGAGATCGACCGCTGGTTCCTGCGCGGACGTTGAGGGGAGCATCGATGCGTTATCGGGGAATGGGCGGCCTGCTGGTCGCCATGGTGTTGGCCGCCTGCAGCCCCGCGCCGCCGCCGGCACCGGCTTCGGCCGCGGAGGATCCGTCCTATGCCGCCGGGCAGCAGCAGTGGCGGGTGGCACGCTATCAGGACCTGACCCGCCCGGACGGTTGGACAGCGCTGGTCGGCCTGCACTGGCTGCAGAACAAATCGCACTTTGTCGGCAGTGGCGCGACCAATGGCATCCGCCTGGCGGTGGGGCCGGACAAGCTGGGCCTGCTGCGCCGCGAAGACAGCCAATGGTGGTTCACTCCCGAAGCCGGTACGGACGTCAGCCATGGGGGCAAACCGGTGCGCGGCCGCATCCGCATCGACACCGACAAGGATCCGCAGCCGACGCAGCTGGCCTTCGATGGTGGCAAAGGCCAGCTCAGCATCATCCGTCGCGGTCCGCGCGATGCGCTGCGGGTCAAGCACGCCGATGCGCCTGCACGCCGTGGGTTCGCCGGCCTGGAGTACTGGCCGGGCGGTCCTGACTGGCAGGTGCAGGCGCGCTTCATCGCCCACCCGCCAGGCAAGACCCTGCCGATCGTCGATATCACTGGCTTGACCACCGAGATGCCGAACGCGGGCGCGGTCGAGTTCCGGCGTGATGGCCGCAACTGGCGGCTGGAGGCGATAGGTGCACCCGGGCAGCCGCTGTTCCTGATCTTCGCCGACCGCACCAGTGGTCGCGGCAGCTATCCGGCTGGGCGTTACCTGGACACCGATGCGCCAGGCGCCGATGGTACGGTGCGCATCGATTTCAACCATGCCTACAACCCACCGTGTGCGTTCACCGCCTATGCAACCTGCCCGTTGGCGCCGCCTGAAAACCGGCTGGACCTGCGCGTGGAAGCGGGCGAGAAGGCCTACCACCTGCCTGAAGGAGAAGGCTGAGATGCCGATCAGATCACTGTTGCGTGCCACCGTTCTGTTGGCGGCCTGTGCGCTGGCACCGCTGGTTGCAGCACGTACCGTGCAAGCCGACACCGCTGGCGCAGCGGCGGCCAGGCCGCCGGTGCCGTTGCTGTGGAAAGTGACCGGCCCAGGCGACTCACGCCTCTACCTGCTCGGTTCCTTCCACCTGCTGAAGCCGCAGGACTACCCGCTGTCGCCCGATGTCGAACAGGCGTTCGAGGCCTCGCAGCGGGTAGTGTTCGAACTGTCGCCGGAAGACATGCAGTCGCCCCAGCTGGCCAGCCGCATGGTGCAGGCGGCGATCCGCACCGATGGCAGCGAGCTGAAGCGTGATCTGGATGCGGCCACTTGGCAGAAGCTGCAGGCCTTTGCTGCCCAGAACCAGTTGCCGCTGGCGCAGATGCAGGGCATGAAGCCCTGGTTCGTCGGCCTGAGCATTTCGATCGGGCAGATGCAGAAGCTCGGCCTGGACCCGGCGCTGGGCCTGGACCGCCACTTCATGGAGCGCGCGCAGAAGACCGGCCGCAAGACGGCGGGACTGGAGGACATCGATACCCAGATCGGCATGCTTGACGGAATGACGCTGCCGGAACAGCGGCAGATGCTGGCCGAAGCACTGGACCAGGCCGGCAAGGCCGATGAGCAGGCGCGGCTGCTGCATGATGCGTGGCGCCGCGGTGATGATCGCCTGCTGTGGACCAAGATGGCGGCAGAGATGCGCCAGCAGTACCCGCAGCTGTACCAGCGCATCAACACCGGGCGCAACGATGCCTGGGTGCCGAAGCTGCAGCCGTACCTGCAGGCCGGGCAGGGCGGCACGCTGGTGGTGGTCGGCACGCTGCACCTGCTGGGCAGTGATGGCGTGGTCGAGAAGCTGAAGGCGAAGGGGTACAAGGTCGAGCGCGTATGCTCGGCGTGCAAGGCGAAACGCTGACGTATCGTTGGCGCGACCCAGACAGAAACGGCGCGCCAGGGGCGCGCCGTTTTCGTGTCAGCCTGTGAAGCGGCTCAGCGGCGGGTCTTGCCGCCGGTGCCGGTGCCCGGTTCGTTCGGCTTGTTGCCGGTGCCCGTGCCGGTGCCGCCCGGGCGCGGGCCACCGAAGCCGCTGCCCATGCTGCGCTGGAATTCCTGCCACAGCTCCAGGTTGCGCTCGGTCAGCTGGTTCATCATCGCCCACGGGGTCTGGCCCAGCAGGTTGCCCATCTGCTGGCGGAACTGTTGCTGCTGGTCGAGGAAGACCTGCATGCTGCGCTCCAGGTAGTTGCCCATGAAGCCCTGCAGGGAATCGCCGTAGAAGCGGATCAGCTGGCTCAGCAGCTGCGTGGACAGCATCGGTTCGCCGTCCTGTTCCTGGTCGGCGATGATCTGCAGCAGGACCGATCGCGTGAGGTCGTCGCCGCTCTTGGCGTCGCGGACTTCGAAGTCTTCACCGTCCAGGATCAGCTGGCGCACGTCCTCGATGGTGATGTAGCTGGAGATCTCGGTGTCGTAGAGACGGCGGTTCGGATACTTCTTGATGATGCGGGTCGCAGCCATGAAGCGGTACTCGTCACAGTAGACGCGCAGCATGGCGCAGTGCAGCAGCGGTTGCAACCGCCCCAGCCCCCGCCAGGCTTGGCTTTCAGGGGCGATCATGTTGCGCAACAAGGGTTTGCGTGCTGCGCAGCATGACCATCGGCAGGGGCCGCCGGTGCATGCCGCGGCGCCCCCTGCGCGGCTCACCAGCCCATGTGGTGGCCGCCATTGATGTCCAGGTTGCTGCCGGTGATCCAGGCGGCTTCGTCGGCGACCAGGAAGGACACGCCGTAAGCGATTTCCTCCGGCTTGCCCAAGCGGCCGGTAGGGATGTCGGCGATGATTTTGGCGCGCACGTCCTCCGGAACCGCCATCACCATGTCGGTGGCGACGTAGCCCGGCGAGATGGTGTTGACCGTGATGCCGAAGCCGGCGTTCTCGCGGGCCAGCGAGATGGTGAAGCCGTGCATGCCCGCCTTGGCGGCCGCGTAGTTGGCCTGGCCGTACTGGCCCTTCAGGCCGTTGATCGAGCTGATCTGGATGACCCGGCCCCAACCGCGGCGGCGCATGCCCTCGATGACCGGGCGGGTGACGTTGAACACCGAATTGAGGTTGGTGTTGATCACATCGTGCCACTGGTCCGCGCGCATGCGGTGGAAGGTGGTGTCGCGGGTGATGCCGGCGTTGTTGACCAGGATCTCGACCGGGCCCAGCTCGGCCTCGACGGCGCGCACCAGCGCCTCGGCGCTGCCTGGATCGGAGACATCGCCCGGGAAGATCGACACGTTGTAGCCGCGCTCGGTCATCGCCTGCTGCCAGGCGCGGGCCTTGGCCTCGTCGCGATAGTTGGTGGCGACCCGGTGGCCCTGGTCGGCCAGGCGTTGGCAGATGGCGGTGCCGATGCCGCCGGTTCCGCCGGTGACCAGTGCGACGCGAGATGTCATGGAATGCTGTCCGGAATCAGGTGGGGGAAGGGGGATTCTGCAACATCGGCGCGGAAAGTGCGCCGGCCGGCAACAGGATGTCGCCACGTGGCAGCCGTGCCGGGTTGAAGGCCTGCCGGGCGGCCGCCAGCAGCGTATCCAGATCGCAGGCAGGTTCCAGCGCTTGAGGTGATTGGCCAAGCAACTCCCAGAGCCGGCGCAGCACTGGCAGTGGGCGCGAACTGTCCACCGGCAGCGCCGCCAGCGACTTGGACAGCTTGTGGCCTGGGGCATCGAGCAGCAGCGGCAGGTGCCAGTAGCGCGGCACCGCCAGCCCCAACGCCTGCTGCAGCAGGATCTGCCGCGCGGTGGAGTCGAGCAGGTCGGCGCCGCGCACCACTTCGGTCACGCCCTGCTCGGCGTCATCGACCACCACGGCCAACTGGTAGGCCCAGCAGCCGTCGGCGCGGCGCAGCACGAAGTCGCCAACCTCGGCATGCACGTCCTGCTGCTGCGGGCCGCGCAGGCCATCGTCGAAGTGCACGATGCTGCCCGGCGGCACGCGGAAGCGGACGGCAGGGTCCGGTCGCGCTTGCCGCGCAACGCAGCGGTGATGGATGCCGCCGTTGGCGGCCAACTCGCTGCGGCTGCAGTGGCAGATGAAGGCCAGATCGCTGGCCAGCAGCACGTCCAGTGCGGCCTGGTAGGCCTCGCCGCGGGTGCTCTGCCAGAGGATCGGGCCGTCGTGGACCAGTCCGAACGCAGCCAGTGCCTGCAGCTGTGACTGCGCGGCGCCGGGCACGGTACGCGGCGGGTCAACGTCTTCGATGCGCAGCCGCCACAGGCCGCCGTGGTGGCGGGTCAGCAGCCAGCTGCCGAAGGCAGCAAGCAGGGATCCGGGGTGGAGCAGGCCGGTCGGCGAGGGCGCGAAGCGGCCGCAGGGAACAATGGCGGTCATGCAGGCTGAATCGTCGGTCAGGTTGGCGCTTGAATTCAAGCTGAGCGCACCGCAAATTGACGGATATCGACCCCTTCCGAGCCGGATTTTCCCATGTTCACCCGTATTGCCCTGTTCCTGGCGACCAACCTCGCGGTCCTGATCCTGGCCGGCATCGTCATGTCGATCCTGGGCGTGGACGCGCGTTCGATGAGCGGCCTGCTGGTGATGGCCGGCATCTTCGGTTTCGGTGGCTCCTTCATCTCGCTGCTGCTGTCCAAGTGGATGGCCAAGCGCTCCACCGGTGCGGTGGTGATCACCGAGCCGCGCAACCAGACCGAGCGCTGGCTGCTGGCCACGGTCGAGCGCCAGGCCAAGGCGGCCGGCATCGGCATGCCCGAGGTGGCGGTCTATGACGGCCCGGAGATCAATGCCTTCGCCACCGGTGCCAACCGCAACAACGCGCTGGTGGCGGTGTCCACCGGCCTGCTGCACAACATGAGTGAAGACGAGGCCGAAGCGGTGCTGGGCCACGAGATCGCCCACGTCGCCAACGGTGACATGATCACCATGGCACTGCTGCAGGGCGTGTTGAACACCTTCGTGATCGTGCTGGCCCGCGTGGTCGGCGGCATCATCGACAGCGCGCTGTCGGGCAACCGCGAAGGCGGCGGCCGCGGCTTCGCCTACTACATCATCGTGTTCGTGCTGGAGATGGTGTTCGGCCTGTTCGCGACGATGATCGCCATGTGGTTCTCGCGCCACCGCGAGTTCCGCGCCGATGCCGGCGGTGCCTCGCTGGCCGGTCGCCAGAAGATGATCGCCGCGCTGGAGCGCCTGCAGCTCAACCACGGCCAGAGCACGCTGCCGACCCAGATTGCCGCCTTCGGCATTTCCGGTTCGACGGCCAAGAAGCTGTTCATGAGCCACCCGCCGCTGGAAGAGCGCATCGCCGCGCTGCGGGCGTCGACGGTGGCGTAACTCTCTGCTCCTTGTTAGTGCAGGAACGCCTGGCCCCGCGCCGGGCGTTTTTGTTTTGCGCGCGCACGCATTGGTGGCGCCAGGCGATGCCTAGGATCATTTCCGCGACCGCGGAGGGGTGTCACTTTCTTTGCGCGCAAAGAAAGTAACCAAAGAAACGCTCCGCCAGCCGCGAGCCGTCGCTACGCGCCGGTACCCTGCGCTTCTCGGCGAATCAGGGGACGGCGCCGAACTCGCTGCGCTCAGACATCGGCGCCTCTTCGCCCCTGATTCCCCTGCGATGCTCGGCTCGCTCAAGGCGGACTGGAAGATCAAGATCAAGATCGACAGCATCCACACGTGGCGCGGATCTACTGGGTGCAGCTGTGGCATTTGACGTTGGGTCCGCCTTGAGCGAGCCGAGCACCGCAGGTCCGGCGAGGGCGAAGAGGTGCGGGTGTCTGAGCGCAGCGAGTTCCCGCACCGCCCCTCGACGGGCCGAGGAGCGCAGGGTACCGGCGTGCGCAGCACGTCGGCTCGCGCCCCGGCGGAGCGTTTCTTTGGTTACTTTCTTTGCGCGCAAAGAAAGTGACACCCCTCCGCGGTCGCGGAAACGACTCTCCGTGCGCACAAACGAAAACGGCACCTTCGCAGATGCCGTCCCCATGAACCGCTTTACGCGAAACCTCAGAACTTTGCGTCGAACTCGGCAGCGTAGCCGGTGTTCACCAGCACCTTCTGCAGCGACTCGGCCACCTTCAGGTTGCCGGCTACGATCTGGTGGGTCTCCGGGCCACGGTTGTCCATGCGGCCCAGGGTCGCGCCCTTGAAGTCACAGACCTTGCCGCCCGCCTCGCGGACCAGCAGCAGGCCGGCGGCGATGTCCCACGCCTTCACACCGGCTTCGAAGTAGGCGTCGGCGCGGCCGCAGGCCACGTAGGCCAGGTCCAATGCGGCCGAACCGGTGCGGCGGATGTCCTCACCGTGCACCAGCAGGGCGTCGACCGCCTTCAGCTGGGCGCTGGCGCGGCTGCGCTCGCGCGGGGCGAAACCGGTGTGGATCATCGTGCCTTCCAGATCCTTGCGGTCGGCCACGCGGATGCGGCGGTCGTTCAGCACGGCGCCGGCACCACGGCTGGCGGTGAACAGTTCATTGCGCAGCGGGTCGAAGATGACCGCGTCGGTCGGCTCGCCGTTCTCGACCAGCGCGATCGACACGCAGTAGTGCGGCACGCCACGCAGGTAGTTGCTGGTGCCGTCCAGCGGGTCGATGACCCACATCTGGCGACGCTCGCCCTGCACGCCACCTTCTTCACCGAAGATGCCGTAGTCCGGGTAAGCGCGCTTGAGTTCCTTGACGATGACCTTTTCCGCGTCCGCATCCACTTCGCTGGCGTAGTCCATCCGGCCCTTCTGCACCACGTTCAGTGCCTCGAGCTTGTTGATGTTGCGCAACAGGACGTTGCCGGCGAGGCGGGCGGCCTTGACCATGACGGTGACGGCGGGTTTCTGCATGGCGTGGGCTCCCGGAAAGGCAGAAGAGATGGACTGGCGGGGGAAAAGAGCGGGTCCGGCGCAGTGGCCGGCCGCACAGTTTACCATTGGTCATCGTCCAGCTCGACCTTTTCCCTGTTCATGTCCCAGTTTCCCGCCGCCACCCGCCTCCGATTCGTCCTGGTCGGTACCCAGCATCCCGGCAACATGGGGGCCGCCGCCCGTGCCCTGAAGACCATGGGCCTGGCCCGCCTGGTGCTGGTCGCCCCCGAAAAACCGCTGGACGAGGAGGCTTTCCGCCGCTCGGCCGGTGCCGAAGACGTGCTGGGGGACGCCCCGGTGGTGGCTACCCTGGCCGAGGCCGTGGCCGATTGCCGTCTGGTGCTGGGCTGCACCGCGCGTGCCCGCCGCGTCCAGCTGGAGGAATACCTGCCGGCCGACGCTGCCGCCCGCGCGGTGGCCAAGGCGGGCGAAGGTGCCGAGGTCGCACTGGTATTCGGCCGCGAGCGCACCGGCCTGACCAACGAGGAACTGCAGCTCTGCCATGCGGCGGTGCACATCCCGTCCGATCCTGAGTTCAGCTCGCTCAACCTGGCGGCCGCCGTACAGGTGCTGGCCTATGAAACGCGCATGCAGCTGCTGGGCGAGCAGCCGGCCCCCAATGCCGAGCCCGGCTTCCGCGAACAGGCGGCCAGCCACGAGCAGATGGAGAGCTTCTTCGCCCAGCTCGGTGACACGCTGGACGAGATCGATTTCCACAAGGGCCGCGCCCCGGAATCGGCGATGCGCAAGCTGCGCCGCCTGTTCCTGCGCAGCGAGCCCAGCGAGCAGGAAGTGCGCCTGCTGCGCGGCATCCTCGCCGACACCCAGCGCATGGCGCGTCTGGCCCAGGCAGGCAACAAGGACAGCTGACGACGTTCTCATTTTTTCGGGTAGTCTGTCTGGATACCCAGGGGGGATGAAGCCTGTGTCGGGTCTGCGAAAGGCAATGCAGGGGGGACTGCTGAGCCTGGCCATGGTCCTGCTGGCCGGGACGGTGCGTGCAGCACCGGACCACGTGCTGGTGCTGGGCCGGATCAGCGATGATCCCAAGGCCCACTACGAGCAGCTTCAGCCCTTGCTGGATTACGTGGTGGCGCGCATGCACGACGTTGGCATCAAGGAGGGGAGGATCCTGATGGCACGCGATCCACAGCAGATGGCCAGCTATCTGCGGCGCGGTCGTGTCGACTGGGTCACGGAAACCTCGGGTACGGCGGTGGCGCTGGGCCAGCGCAGTGGCGCCCGTCCGCTGCTGCTGACCGAGCGCAACGGTGTGCGGGAGTACCAGACGGTTTTCTTCGTGCGCCGCGACAGCCCGATCCAGCGCATGCAGGATCTGCGGGGCCATCGCCTGGTCCTGCAGAACACGGCGTCCACCAGTGCCTACCTGGTGCCGGTGATGACGTTGCTGCAGGAAGGCCTGTCGCCGCAGATCCTGGCCGGTGCATGGGACATGCCGGGCCCAGATAGCGTGGGCTACGTATTTGCACGCAGCGAGCTGAACATCGCGACGTTCGTGCACAAGGGGGTGGTTGACGTGGGAGCAGTGAGCAGCGTGGACTGGAATGACGAACAGCGGATGCCAGCAGCGTTCCGGCGCGACTTCCGCGAGCTGCTGCGCACCGAACCCTACCCGCGTGCGGTGGAGATGGTCCGCGCCGACCTTGATCCACGCGTGCGCGATCGCCTGCAGGAAGTGCTGCTGCAGGCGGCCGGCGACCCGAGGGCACGGGGAGCGCTGCATCGGTTTTTTGGCACTTCCGGGTTCCACCGCGTCGATGCGCATGCACAGCAGCGGCTGGATGAATTGAAACAAGGATTGACGCGCGTGCGGATGGAAGTGGAATGAAGTGGCTTGGCTCGGGGATGCAGGCCCGGTTCCTGCTCGCGATGGGCGGGGCAATGGTCGTGGTGATCGCGATCCTGGCAGTGTTGTTGGGGCGGCAAGCGGCGATGCAGGGCGAGGTGCGCAACCTCAGCGGTGGCGTCATCCATGAATTGTTCGACCGCAGCGTGCGCAGCCGCGGCGAGGCGATGGCGCGCGAGTTGTCCGATGCGCTGGCCAACCCGTTGTACTACCGTGATCTGGACCAGGTTGGCGTACTGGTGCGCAGTACTGCGCGCCAGCCCGTGGTGCGCTACGTGCTGGTGTTCGACGAACGCGGCCGGCTGGTTCACGACGGCTCGGTCGAAGTATCCGGTTTCGGCCAGCCGATGGCTGATCCTCTTGCACCCAAGGCCGCGGCTGCGCAGGCGCTGGTCGTGCAGGAGTCGCCGAAGGTGCTCGACAACACCATGCCGATCATGGTCGGCAACCAGCGCATTGGCGGCGTCCGCGTCGGCATGGCGCTGGATGAGGTGCAGCAGCGCGAGCAGGCAGCCAACGCCACCTTGGGCGAACGCCTGCAGCAGGTCGGCAGCCGTCACCTGGGCTGGCTGCTGTTGATGCTGGGCCTACTGGTGGTGATCGGCGTGGTCGTGATCCTGTACGTGCAGCGTACTCTGGTTGCGCCGATCCGTGATCTCGCCGTCGCTGCCCGTCGCATCGAGGCGGGCGACTACCAGACGCCGCTGGCCGAGAACACCCGCGACGACGAGGTGGGTGAACTGGTGCGCGGTTTTGCCCGCATGCGTGATGCGATCGCCCGCCATGACCGCGAAGTGCGGCGCATGGCCTATACCGACGCGTTGACCGGGCTGACCAACCGGCTGGCATTCCGCGAGGCGCTTGATCATCGGTTGATGGCTGCCCGTGCCGCCAATCACCGGTTGGGCCTGTTGTTCGCCGATATCGACGACTTCAAGCGAGTCAATGACACCCTTGGCCACGAAGCTGGCGATGAAGCACTGCTGCAGTTTGCACAGCGTATTGATCGCGCGGTCACCGAAGCCGGGGGCGATGAAGCCCTGTTGGCGCGCTTCGGCGGAGATGAGTTCGTGATCCTGGTGGGCGATGGTGATGTGGCCGCAAATGCGCGGCTGCTGGCTGAAGTGCTGGTGCGGGAGCTGGGCAAGCCGCTGGTGGTGCAGGGCCGGGAACTGTTCCTGGGTACCTCGATCGGCGTGACCCTGTTCCCTGACGATGCGGCCGATGCCACCACCCTGCTGAAGAACGGCGACATTGCCATGTACCAGGCAAAGATGGCAGGCAAGAACTGCTATCGCTATTACAGCCGGGCGATGGACCATGCAGTCGAGCGTCGCGTGCATATGGAACAGGAGCTGCGCGGCGCCTGGGAGCGCGGCGAACTGCGCCTGGCCTACCAGCCGATCTTCCGCATGCGCGACCGCCGCATGGTCGGCGTTGAAGTGCTGCTGCGCTGGCAGCACCCGACCCTGGGCACGATCCCGCCGTCGGTGTTCATCGAGGTGGCCGAGCAGAGTGGCCTTATCGAAGTCATCGGCCCGAAGGTGCTGCGTGCGGCCTGCATGGAGGCCGCGCAATGGCCGCGCGGGACGGCCGGGGACGACCTGTTCGTGTCGGTCAACGTGTCGCCACGGCAGTTGCGCGGCGGCGAACTGCCGGCACTGGTGGCGCAGTGCCTGCATGAGTCCGGGCTACCGGCCTCGCGCCTGCATCTGGAGCTGACCGAAACCGCCGTGATCGGCGACGAGATGGTGGCCGCACAGCTGCTGGACAAGCTGCACCGCACCGGCGTGAAGGTCTGGCTGGACGATTTCGGCACCGGCTTCTCCGGTCTCAGCCATCTTCGCCAGGTACCGGTGGACGGGGTGAAGATCGACAAGAGCTTCGTGGCCGACATGCAGCGCGATCCCGACGATCTGGCGCTGACCACGGCGATCATCGCCATGGCCCACGCACTGGGCATCACCGTGGTGGCCGAGGGCATCGAGCAGCAGGCGCAGTTCGACCTGCTGGTGCAGCGCGGCTGCGATCTTGGCCAGGGCTACTGGCTGAGTCATCCGGTGACCGCCACCGAAGTGGTGCGGATGATCGAATCGGGCCTCTGACCGACACAAAAAAAAGGGACGGAGGGGATTAAGTCGCTTATGCATTTGCGACTTAATCCCCTCCGTCCCCTTTTTTGGGGCTACAGCGGACGCTTGCTCGGGTCGCCGGGCAGTTCGCGCACCAGTTTCGGGATCAGATAACCGGACAGGCGCGCGGTCAGGCCGGCAATCAGCGCCTTGGCCTGGGCGTCATCCACTTCGAAGTGGGCCACGCCCTCGACCCGGTCCAACTGATGCAGGTAGTAGGGAAGCACGCCGGCGTCGAAGCTGCGCTCGCTCAGGTCCTGCAGGGCCTGCACGCTGTCATTGACCCCGCGCAGCAACACCGCCTGGTTCAGCAGTTGGGCGCCGGTAGCGCGCAGGCGGGCCATCGCCGCGTCCACGCTGGCGTCGAATTCATTGGCATGGTTGGCGTGGACCACGATCGCCAGCGGCCAGGGCAGACTGCCCAGCCAGGAGACCAGCTCATCGTCCACGCGCTCGGGCAGCACGATCGGCAGCCGGGTGTGGATGCGCAGGCGGTGGATATGCGGGATGGCGCGCAGGGCATCGGTCAGTTCGACCAGCTTGTGCGTGGCCAGCGACAGTGGGTCACCGCCGGACAGGATTACCTCGTCGATGTCCGGGTCGGCGGCGATGGCGGCTACGGCCTCCTGCCAGCCACCCTTGGCGGCGTTCTCCGCGCCATAGTCGAAGTGGCGGCGGAAGCAGTAGCGGCAGTTGATCGCGCAGCTGCCGGTGGCGACCAGCAGGGCGCGGCCACGGTACTTCTGGATGACGCCGGTGGCCTTCTTGGCCGCGCCATCGCCCACCGCATCGAAGCTGAACCCGGGCGCGGGACGCATTTCCTCGTCGATCGGCAGCACCTGGCGCAGCAGCGGATCGGCCGGATCACCCTTGCGCATGCGGGCCACGAACCCCTCCGGTACGCGCAGCGCGAACTGGGCCATTGCCGCTTCCGAGACGCCCAGCGCGGCCGGGTCCAGCTGCAGCCGGGCCAGCAGGGCCTGTGGGTCGCGCAGTGCCTGGCGCCAGAGCTGCTGCCAGCGCGCGGGCGCGCCTGGCGACTGGGGCCGGGGGAAGGCGGAAAGCTGCATGGAGAGGGGGCCTGCGGTTATCATGGGGGCAGAAAAACAGTCGCCCACCGGCATCCGGTGGGCTTTCCATTCTAACGGCTCGCCGCACCCGCGGCGTTTCTGCCACTCAGGAGTTTACGCATGGCCAGCTACGGCATGAACGACGTCAAGAACGGGATGAAGATCCTGGTCAACAACCAACCGGCCGTCATCATCGACACCGAATACGTCAAGCCGGGCAAGGGCCAGGCCTTCACCCGCGTGAAGTACCGCCTGATCAAGGACGGCCGTACCCAGGAAGTCACCATGAAGTCGACTGACTCGCTGGATGCAGCCGACGTCGTCGATACCGACATGAACTTCATGTACAGCGATGGCGAGTACTGGCACTTCATGGATCCGGAATCCTTCGAGCAGGTCCAGGCCACCAAGGCCGGCATGGGCGGCGCCGAGAAGTGGCTGAAGGGCGAAGAGTCCTGCGTGGTCACCCTGTGGAACGGTGAGCCGATCTTCGTGCAGCCGCCGAACTTCGTCGAGCTGAAGATCACCGAGACCGATCCGGGCGTCCGTGGCGACACCTCGGGCGGCGGCGGCAAGCCGGCCACCCTGGAAACCGGCGCCGTGGTCCGCGTGCCGCTGTTCGTCAACCAGGACGAAGTGATCCGCGTCGACACCCGTTCGGGCGAGTACTCCGCACGCGTCAAGTAATCCGGCGCAGCCGGATTACCTGTAGAGCCGAGCCATGCTCGGCTTTCCGGGCATAACCCGGAACCCGTTGCTGGCGCCCATGGCGCCGCAGCGGACAGCCGCCGGGCATGGCCCGGCGCTACCGCCTCCCGCCAGGCCCTTCTCCAATAGCCAGTGAGCCCGCATGAGCGATAGCCCGCACCTCCCCGAAGCCTGCGACCTGCTCATCGAAGCCGGTTACGTCGTTCCGATCGAGCCGCATGCGGTGGTGCTGGAAGACCATGCCGTCGCCGTGCGTGGCAGCGAGATCGTGGCCATCCTGCCGCGTGCCGAGGCGCGCGCGCGCTTCCGTGCCGCCCAGGTAGTCAGTCGCCCCGAGGCCGCGCTGATGCCGGGCCTGGTCAACGCCCACACGCACAACCCGATGACCCTGCTGCGCGGCGTCGCCGACGACCTGCCGCTGATGACCTGGCTGCAGCAGCACATCTGGCCGGTGGAAGCGGCGGTGATCGGCCCCGAATTCGTTGCCGACGGCACCACCCTGGCCATCGCCGAGATGCTGCGCGGCGGCACCACCTGCGCCAACGAGAACTACTTCTTCGGCGACGTGCAGGCCGCGGTCTACAAGAAACACGGTTTCCGCGCGCTGGTGGGCGCGGTCATCATCGATTTCCCCACCGCCTGGGCCAGGACCGACGACGAGTACTTCGCCAAGGCCGGTGAACTGCACGACCAGTGGCGCACCGATCCGCTGATCGCCACCGCGTTCGCGCCGCATGCGCCTTACACGGTCAACGATGCCAACTTCGAGCGGGTGCGGATGCTGTCCGACCAGCTCGACATGCAGGTGCACCTGCATACCCACGAGACCGCGCAGGAAATCAACGATTCGATCAGGCTGCACGGCCAGCGCCCGCTGGCGCGGCTGGATCGGCTCGGCCTGGTCAACGACCGCCTGATTGCGGTGCACATGACCCAGCTGACCGATGCGGAAATCCACCTGTGCGCCGAGCGCGGCGTGAGCGTGGTGCATTGCCCGGAATCCAACCTGAAGCTGGCCTCCGGTTTCTGCCCGGCCTGCGCCCTGCAGCGCGCAGGCGTGAACCTGGCGATCGGTACCGATGGCTGCGCCAGCAACAACGACCTGGACATGTTCAGCGAGAACCGCACCGCGGCGATCCTGGCCAAGGCCGTGGCCGACGACGCCACTGCACTGGATGCGGCAACCACGCTGCGCGCGTCCACGCTGGGTGGCGCACGCGCGCTGGGCTTCGGTGACCGCATCGGCTCGATCGAAGTCGGCAAGCAGGCCGACCTGGTCTGCGTCGACCTGTCTGCGCTGGAAACCCAGCCGCTGCACAACGTGCTGTCGCAACTGGTGTACGCCACCGGCCGCCAGCAGGTCAGCGACGTCTGGATCGCCGGCAAGCCGAAGCTGGTGCAGCGCGAGCTGGTCGGCATGGACCTGCCGGGCATCATCGCCAACGCGCGCCAGTGGCGCGAGCGCATCCGTCATATCCGCGCCTGATCCCTGGCGCCGCAAGGACCCCTCATGACTGCCCCCCACGCTTCCTCCAATTTCGATCAGGCCGAGCTGGACAAGTTCGCCGCGCTGGCCAACCGCTGGTGGGACGCTGACGGCCCGCAGAAGCCGCTGCATGCGCTGAACCCGGTGCGGCTGAAGTACGTGGCCGACCGCGTGCCGCTGCGCGGCGCACGTGTGCTCGACATCGGTTGCGGTGGCGGCCTGTTGAGCGAAGCGCTGGCCCAGGCCGGCGCCGACGTCACCGCCATCGACCTGGCCCCGGAGCTGGTGAAGGTCGCGCGCCTGCATGCGCTGGAAAGCGGCGCCAAGGTCGACTACCGCGTGCAGGCTGCCGAGGATCTGGCCGCCGAGCAGCCGGGCAGTTTCGATGTGGTCACCTGCATGGAAATGCTCGAGCACGTGCCAGACCCGGGTGCGATCATCGAGGCCTGCAAGCGCCTGCTGAAGCCGGGCGGCCACCTGTTCCTGTCGACCATCAACCGCACCGCGGCCGCCTTCGCGGTGGCGATTGTCGGTGCCGAGTACGTGGCGCGCCTGCTGCCCAAGGGCACGCACCACTACCAGGAATTCATCAAGCCGGCCGAGCTGGCGCGCTGGCTGCGCGAGGCTGATGTGCAGCTGGTGGATGTCAGTGGCATGGCTTACGAGCCGTGGCGCAACCATGCCCGCCTGAGCAGCCGCACCGACATCAACTATCTGGCCTACGCGGTCAAGCCGGCATGACCTCTGCACGCTTCCCGCGCGCGGTGCTGTTCGATCTGGATGGCACCTTGCTGGACAGCGCGCCGGACTTCGTCGCCACCTGCAACGCGATGCTGGCCGAACGTGGTCGTGCACCCATCGATCCGGCCGCACTGCGCCCGGTGGTGTCGAAGGGCTCGCGGGCGATGGTCTCGGCTGCCTTCCCGGAACTGGACGTCGCCGCACGTGACGCGCTGATCCCGGAATTCCTGCAGCGCTACGAAGCGCTGATCGGCCAGCACGCAGTGCTGTTCGACGGCGTGGCCGGCATGCTCGCCGCGCTGGATGAGGCCGGTACGGTGTGGGGCATCGTCACCAACAAGCCGGAGTACCTGGCGCGCCTGATCCTGCCGCAACATGGTTGGCAGCAGCGTTGCGCGGTGCTGGTCGGCGGTGACAGCCTGGCCGAGCGCAAGCCTCACCCGCTGCCGCTGCTGCACGCTGCGCAGGCCATTGGCGTTGCTGCCGAAGACTGCGTGTACGTGGGTGACGACGAGCGCGACATCATCGCCGCGCGGGCCGCGGCCATGCCGTCGGTGGCGGCGCTGTGGGGCTACCGCCTGCACAGCGACGATCCGCTGGCCTGGCAGGCCGACGTGCTGGTCGAGAACGCTGAACTTCTGCAACTGGCCAGTCTCTGGCCGACCCGGCCGGCAGCCCCGGCCCAGCCGTAAGGAATGGTGTAGTGAGCAGTACCGCGCTGGACAGTTTCCTCGACAAGTGGCGCAGCCGTTGGCCGGAATGGTCGGTGGCCGCCCCGTTCGTGGCCGAATCGCAACGCGAGCTGGCCGTGGCGTGGTTTGCGCTGCTGCAGGAGTTCGACGACATGCTCAACACCAGCGGCGACCCGTTGCCGGCCGACGCCAAGCTGGCGTGGTGGGGCGAGGAGCTGCGCAGTTGGGCCGGGCATCGTTCGCGCCATCCGCTGGGCCGGCTGCTGGAGCCGGTGCGTGCGCCGTGGGCGCAGTTGGCCGAAGCGCTGCCGGATCTGGTTGAAGCACGCACCGTCGCGCCCGATGCAGCCGGCGCCGAGCGCGCGCTGGCCAACTACGCCGAGGCCGTAGCCGCAGTGGAGGCAACCTTGTTCGCGGACAAGCCGCGCACCGGTGCCGGTCGCGCGGTGCAGCTGCAGACCCTGGCCCAGCGCCTGCAGGATGCCGGCGTGGCCGGTGTGCCGCGCAGCCTGCTGGACGGTGATGCCAGCACCGCTGCGCAGCGCTGGGCGCAGCATCTGTTGAAGGGGTGGGGCACCCGCGTGCCCGGCCCGCGCCCGCGCCGCGTGTGGTCCAGCCTGGCACGTGCCCGTGTGGCCGCGCAGGCCGCAGGAAAGCCAATCGAAGCCACTCCGGTGCGCACCCTGCTGCGCGTGTGGTGGGCGGCGCGCGGTTGATTGATCGCCACTGGTAGTGCCGGCCGCTGGCCGGCAGCTCGGGCGCGTTGCGAAGGTGCATGGAGTGCTGGCCAGCGACCGGCATTACTGGTGCCGCAGCGGTAGATCCACGCCATGCGTGGATGAATTTCCAGTACTCGATAGCCCTCAGAATTCCCGTTGCGCTTCGACTGAATCAAGGATCGCTTGTCGCTCAAGCGGTGAGACATTAGTGCCCAGTTGCGTCTGCCGCACACTCTCCACCGCGCTGATGACAGCGGTCATGGCATCCAGGATTTCCTCGCGTTCAACGGTTTCGATGATCTGGGTGCGGCGGTCCATCGCGTTGAATCCATCGATGTAGTCTGTTGCGATCTGGGTCAGCGCCTCAGTCAGCGCTGCGGGCTGCCCGGCCAGTTGAGCAGCGCGATCCAGCGCGCTTCTGCGCGCATTCCGATAGAGCGTAGCCGCCTTCTTGGCTTGCCCGGCACTGATGCCCGATCGGCCTTCCCAGTCGCGGAAAGGGTTATCCATGTTGTCGGCCAGCCAGTCGGGTTTTCGCGGGCGCCGCACATCGAGGTCGAGTTCGTCCGGAGCCAGTGACTTGAACGATTTCTTGACTGCCCTGGCCAGAGCATCAGGTGCGCTATGGAGTCTGAGCAACGTCAACTGTGGCCAGCAGGATGGCGATGGAAACTCGGGCTGTTCGGGAAATATTTCCGCAAGTGACAGGAACTGAAGATCTGCGAGTTTGCCCAGCGGAAGCAGCGTCGAAGTACGGCAGAGACGTCCTGCCACGGCCAGTGCGCTCAGTCTAGGAAACCGCGCAACCACGCGATCAGGATAGAAGCACTCCACCTCCCAAAGCTCCAGTCTTCCCAATTCGGGAAGCCCTGCCCACGGGAGGTTCGGGTCTTCCACGCAGACGGTCAGGTTGCAGCCGTTGCATTCGCTGCTGATGACCAGCGAGCTGTCGCAGGCCCCGATGATTGTGAGGTTCTCGAGAGTACTGCTGAGCCGCACATCTTTGAGGCCGGTGACATCCAGCACGAGACGGCGGATGTGCGTTCCGCGCAGATCGAGTATCGGATCCTGCTGCCCTGAGATGCGCATGCTTGTGATCAATGGGCGGGTGCCAAGCCAGCGAAAGAGTCCGTCATGCGATTTGGTGATGCCAATAGATTCCAGCATGGGTAGCTGGTTGAACAGTTCCAGCGAATCGGCCGCAGACAGGGATTCGCTATCAAGAGATCTTGCGTCACGCGTTACCGTCCAACCATCGCCTTGGACGAGCACTGTCTTGTCCGGGGGCGCCAGCTGCGATGACAGGTACGCCTGCGTCATCTGCGGATCGTGTGCGTCCCAGATGCGCTGATGCAGAATTGCCGTTCCATCGGGCCAGCTACTGAACATTCTCGGAGCGTCCAGAAGCATTGGTTCGCGCCAGCCCACAAGCTGGTAGCTGCGAGGCATGGCCCCATGCCATGCAACAACGTGCTGATAGGGGGAGGGCCGTTTCAGCAACGTCGGTTAAGTGAACTCGGCCGGTTGCATCGCATTGATTTCTGTCTCGGTGGGTAGTGTTGGACCACTCCAGTCGAGGGTTACAACCGGCCACGAGCCGCCCGGCTCGGTAGGGGTGAGCTGAAACGCGACAAACGCTCCGAGGCGTGGATTGAAGCTGGCGTAGATGTCCCCGGCCTTCGGCATGGATGGCCACCCTGTTGGAAGACCCCCAACCATAGAAAGCCTGCGCGCATGTCGGCAATGAATCGGTCTCGCGACTTGTGTGTCAGATGATAATTATTCTTTCAGATCAATTGCTTGTCGGGGGCGGGGCTATTTCCACTCTGAGGGGTACGGGCCGGTTGCGACATTTTTTAAGCGATGCCATTGCCCGTGAGTGACCGGGCGCGACCATTCATCGGGCGTGGTAGTACCGGCCGCAGGTCGGCATCCAGATTCGCCGCGAAGATCATGGGATTGCCGGCCAGCGGCCGGCACTACCATTACTTCCGCTCCAACACCAGCAGCGGGTCGATACGGGTCTCGAACCAGTTCATGCCCCAGTGCAGGTGCGGGCCGGTGGCACGGCCGGTGGCGCCGACGGCAGCGATCACCTGGCCCTGCTCCACACGGTCGCCGACTTTTACGTCGATGCGCGACAGGTGCAGGAAGTTGGAGCTGACCCCGAAACCGTGGTCGAGCAGCAGCGTGCCACCGGTCAGGTACAGGTCGGGGCCGGCGAAGGTGACGATGCCGGCGGCCGGTGCCTTTACCGGCGTGCCGGTCGGCACCGCGATGTCCATGCCGGAATGACCGGCACCGGGCTGGCCGTTGTACACCCTCGCATTGCCGAAGCGGCCGCTGATGCGGCCCTGGACCGGCCAGATGAAGGTCTGGGTGAAGTCGGTACGGTCGTCGTCGCGCGAACGTGCAGCGGTTACCTGCGCCTGTTCGCGCTTGATCCGCTCGGCAATCGCCGCCGGCGGATTCACCGTCTTCGGTGGCACCCCGTTGACCCGCTCGGTGGGCCAGTCGCGCGGCGTCACCGCGATGGTTGCGGTCTCGGTGCCACCATCGGGGCGTTGCACCTGCACGTGCAGCGGACCCTTCTCGTCGCGGCCGATGCCGAACACGACGCTGCCATAGCCGCTCACCCGCAGCTGGCGGCCGGCGTACTGCACGCGGCTGCCAGCGGGCACCTTGCCGATCACCAGCGCGCCCTGTGACGCACTGGCCGGCAACACCACGCGGCTGTCGATCAGGCTGCCGATGCCGTCCTGTGCCTGCGCCGACGGTGCGGTGAACAGGGGCGCGGCCAGCAGCAGCGCTCCGAACAGAAGTGCCGAACGCATCAGCGGTCGTAGGTCATGCGCTGGCCGGCGGGTTCGCCCACCAGCTTGCTGCCGTCCCACACCAGCTGGCCGTTGACCCAGGTGGAGGCGATGCGCGAGCGGAAAGTGGTGCCTTCAAACGGCGACCAGCCGCACTTGGACAGCACGTCCTCGCGCTTGACGGTGAACGGCACGTCCTCCACCAGCACCAGGTCGGCAAAGTAGCCTTCGCGCAGGAAGCCGCGTTCTTCCACGTCGAACAGCTGCGCCGGCGCATGTGCGAATTTCTGCACCACCTGCTCGCGGGTCAGCTTGCCTTCGTGCACCCGCTCCAGCGCGGCCACCAGCGCGTACTGCACCAGCGGCAGGCCCGACGGCGCCTGCGCGTAGGGCTTCTGCTTCTCCTCCCAGGTGTGCGGCGCGTGGTCGGTGGCCAGCACGTCCAGCACGTCATCGGCCAGTGCAGCGGTGATTGCCTCGCGGTCGGACACTTCCTTGATCGCCGGGTTGCACTTGATCAGGTTGCCCTTGGTCGCGTAGTCCGGGCGCGCGAAGTGCAGGAAGTGCACGCAGGTTTCGGCGGTGATCTGCTTGCGGCTGCCATCGGCGCGGATCAGCGGGCCCTTCTCGAACAGCGCCAGCTCGTCGGCGGTGGAGATGTGCAGCACATGGAGGCGGGTGCCGTGCTTGCGTGCCAGCGACATCGCCAGGCGGGTCGACTTGATGCACGCTTCGCGCGAACGGATGTCCGGGTGCATGTCCGGGGTCAGCGCATCACCGTACTTTTCCTGGAAGGCCTTCAGGTTGGCATCGATCATCGGCGTGTCTTCGCAGTGCGTGATGATCGGGGTCGGGCATTCGCGGAAGATCGCGTCCAGCGTTTCCGGGTTGTCGACCAGCATGTTGCCGGTCGAAGCGCCCATGAACACCTTCACGCCCGGGGCCTTCTTCGGGTCCAGCGCACGGATCGCTTCGAGGTTGTCATTGCTGGCGCCATGGTAGAAGCCGTAGTTGGCCCAGGCGCGGCCGCGCGCGAGTTCGTACTTGGCTTCCAGGATGGTCGAATCCAGCGTCGGCGGGTTGGTGTTGGGCATGTCCATGAAGCTGGTCAGGCCACCGGCCACGGCCGCCGCCGATTCGCTGGCGATGTCGCCCTTGTGGGTCAGGCCCGGTTCGCGGAAGTGCACCTGGTCATCGATCATGCCGGGCAGCAGCCAGCGTCCGGCCGCGTCCACCACCTGCTCGCCGTCGCGCGGCGCCAGCCCATTGCCGATCTGCGCGATGCGGCCGTTCTCGATGCGCAGGTCGCCGTCGAAGGTGCGGCCTTCGTTGACCATCCGGGCGTTGGTGATGAGGGTGGAGGACATGTCAGTGTTTTCCTGTGCAACGGCAAGAGGGGGCGTGATTGGATTCGGGCACCGGGTCGAAGCCGCCGGGGTGGAACGGGTGGCAGCGGCCCAGCCGGCGCGCAGCCAGCCAGCTGCCGCGCAGCGGGCCGTGCCGCGAGATGGCTTCCATCGCGTATTCAGAACAGCTCGGCACGAAACGGCAGCGTGGCCCCAGCAGGGGGCTGATGAAGCGCTTGTAGAAGCGCAGCAGGGCGATGAGCAGGCGCGAGATCACCCAGTCATCTTATGCCAGTTGGCATGAAGGCCGCATTTGTGCAGGATGGGCCGTTGGTCGCATGTCGCCGATGGCCTGCGACCGGTACCAGCACCGTCGGGTGCTGGCCAGGTTCCGTACCGCGCAAGGCGGTCCGCGTTCGTCGGACTGCCCATTGGGCGCCTTGGCTCCAGGACTGAATGGGGCAGGGTGCCGAGGTTGCTGCTGCGGGTCGGGTAGGCTATAAAGGCCCGCTTTCCCGGGCCCCGGGGAATCCAAGGAAGAGCGTTTCGTGGCTGCTAAAAAAACTGCAAAGAAGGCCGCAACGGCCGCCAAGAAAACCGCCAAGCCTGTTGTGAAGAAGTTGGCGGCAAAGCCCGTTGCCAAGAAGCCGGCCAGCAAGCCGGCGACCAAGGCAGCGTCCTCGCAACCGGCGGCCAGGAAGGCCACCGCAAAGAAAACGCCGGTCAAGGCAACCAAGCCGGTGGCGAAGAAAGCCGCTGCGCCCGCCAAGGCCAAGCCAGCCGCTGCCAGCAAGAAGGCGCCGGTGAAGAAGACCGTCAGCAAGGCTGCGCCGGTGAAGAAAGCTGCCGCCAAGCCGGTGGCCAAGAAGGCCGCCGCCAAGCCGGCGCCGAAGGCGGTGGTGAAGAAGGCTGCAGCCAAGCCGGTCGCCAAGCCCGTAGCAAAGAAGGTCGCTGTGGCCAAGCCGGTCGCCACGCCTGCCGCTGTAAAGAAGGGTGCCAAGAATGTTGCCGCACCGGCCGTAAAGCCGGCCCCGGCCCCAGTAGTGAAGTCCGCACCGAAGCCTGCTGCCAAGCCGGCTCCGGCCAAGCCTGTCCCGGCCAAGACCGTGGCAGTGGCAGCAGCCCAACCGGCCTCCAAGCCGGCCCCGGCCGCCGCTCCTGCCGCTTCGAAGGCCCCGCAATCCAAGAATCCCGTGCCCGTTTCGAAATCGCCTGCCAAAACCGCCGTGAAATCCGATTCCGCCCCGAAGACCGTGTCGCGCCCTGTCGGCAAGGTTGCCGTGGCCGTCGCCGCCCGCTCGGCAGCACCGGCCCCGCGCAGCAAGTACAAGGTGGTCGAATACAAGACCGACGAGGCCACCGGCCGCCCGATCCTGCCGGCTGGCTACAAGCCGTCCTCGGAAGAGGAATACATGAGCCCGCTGCAGCAGGAGTATTTCCGCCAGCGCCTGCAGAACTGGCGCGCGGACCTGGTGGAAGAGTCCAAGCAGACCATCGAGAATCTTCGTGAGGAAGTGCGTGACATCGGCGATGAAGCCGAGCGCGCGACCCGCGAGACCGAGAACTCGCTGGAACTGCGTACCCGCGACCGCTACCGCAAGCTGATCGGCAAGATCGACAGCACCCTGAAGCGCCTGGAAGCGGGCGACTACGGTTACTGCGTCGACACCGGTGAAGAAATCGGCCTGGAGCGCCTCGAAGCGCGCCTCACGGCTGAACGCACCATCGACGCCCAGGAGCGTTGGGAGCACCTGCAGAAGCAGCAGGGCGACTGATTCCTGCTCGTTGTGTGGTCATGCGAAAAACCCGGCCTCGGCCGGGTTTTTTGTTGGGGTGGTTGGCTGAGTAGAACGGCGCCTTCCGCGTATCAGAGGGAGCCTGCGGGTGGGTCCGGGCAGGACACGCTGCAAGTACATCCCTGTAAGCTCGGCCGCGGCATCCATGCCGCGGACGGTCCTGCCCGGACCCACCCGCAGGCTCTCGACGGTTTCCTGCGTGCGCGGCCGATGTAGAGCCGAGCCCACGCTCGGCTCAGGCCGACAGGAGCGGTCATGCGTGCGCTCGCGGCTGTTGAGTCCGCCTTGTAGCGAGCCGAGCACCGCAGGGGAATCAGGGGCGAAGAGGCCGCTCTATCCTGTAGAGCCGACTGCTAGTCGGCTGGCTCTCCGCGCCGTCCCCTGATTCACCGAGGAGCACAGGGCACCGGCGCGCAGCGCCGGCTCGCGGATGGCGGAGCGTTTCTTTGGTTACTTTCTTTTCGCGAAAAGAAAGTGACAAGCCCAATCATCGAGGGAGAGCAAAGGCCCCAGCCAAACACCCGGCGCCGCCGAATCCGCTGTTAGCAGCGTCACTGCAGGTCGCGAAGATTCAATTTCCGCAATGTCGGGTTCTTCCACGCGGTGATCCCGGCCACGCTCAGCACCGCAAATCCGCCCAGCACCACGGCCGGCACCAGGCCGAGCAGCTTCGCCATCGTGCCTGCATAGAACGCGCCCAGCTCGTTGGACGAACTGATGAAGATGCCGTTGATCGACGACACCCGGCCGCGCATCTCTTCCGGCGTGGCCAACTGCAGGATGGTCGATCGGATCACCACCGAGATGCCATCGAAGGCCCCGTAGAACAGCAGGATCAGCGCCGACAGCCAGAAGTGCTGCGACAGGCCGAAGCCGATCACGCACAGGCCGAAACCGGCCACCGCGAACAGCAACACGCGGCCGGCATTGCGGTGCAGCGGGTGGCGGGCCAGCCACAGGCCCACGCACACCGAGCCGAGCGCCGGCATCGCGCGAAGGATGCCCAGGCCTTCCGGGCCGTGGTGCAGGATTTCGTGCAGGAACGCCGGCAGCATCGCCACCACGCCGCCGAGCAGGACCGAGAACATGTCCAGCGCCATCGCCCCGACCATGATCCGGTTGCCGACCACGAAGCGCGCGCCTTCGGCGATGCTCTTGAAGATCGGCGCGGCGGGACCGGTGTGCACCGGTTCTTCCACCTTCAATGTAGCCAGGCAGGCCATCGCCACCAGCGCAAAGGCCGTAGCCACCGCGTAGGAGAGGCCCTTGCCGCCGAAGCCGACCAGCACGCCGCCCAGCGCCGGGCCGGCGACCATGCCGGCCTGGAACACCACCGCGCCGAGGCCTGCGCCGCGCGCGAACTGATCGCGGGCCAGCACGCGGGCGAACAGCGCGTTGTAGATCGGCGACAGGAAGGCGCGGACCATGCCGGTCAGGGCGATGGCTGCATAGATGGGCCACACGCCTTCAAACGGCAGCCAGCCCTTGGCCACGCTGGTCAGTACCAGCGCGGTGGCGATCAGCCCGGAACAGGCCGCCATGCCCAACCGGCGCCGCGGCAGATGGTCGACCAGGTAGCCGGCGAATGGCGCCACGCAGAAGAACGGCAGCACCTCGGCCAGGCCGATCAGGCCCAGCGAGAACGGATTGCGGGTGACTTCGTAGATGTGCCAGCCGACGGTGACTGCCACCACCTGGTAGGACAGCATCGCGAAGATGCGGTAGGCCAGCAGCTTGGCGAAGCCGGGTCGGGACAGCAGGCCCAGCGCGGTGTCCTCGGCTGTGGCAGGCTCGCTCACGACGGATCGCGCTGCAGCTGGGCCTGCGCGGTCTCGCGGATGAAGGCCAGCATCGCTGCCACACCATTGCTGCGGGTCGGAGACAGGTGGCGGGCCAGGCCGATGTCCTGGATATAGCTCGGTTCGGTGGCCAGGATCTCCTGCGCCGAGCGCCCGGAGTACACGCGCAGGGCCAGGAAGATCAGGCCGGAGACGATGGCCGAATCACTGATGGCATGGAAGCGCAGCGACTGCGCATTGCCTTCCGGCACGATCCAGACCATCGACTGGCAGCCGAGCAGGCGATGCTCTTCGGTCTTCCATTCTTCCGGGAAGGCCGGCAGCTTGCGGCCGAGGTCGATCAGGTACTGGTAGCGCTCGGACCAGTCGCCGAAGAAGCCGAATTCCTCGGCGATGGCGGTCTGGGCCTCGGCGGCGGTGGGTTCAAGCGGGAACGGGGAGTCGGTCACAACAGTCTCTACAGTGGGGGCGTGGCCGGCGGGCCGGCCACGGGGCAGGGCAGCAGGTCAGCCGCGCTTGCGCGACCAGCGCACGCCCTGCGGGGTGTCTTCCAGCACGATGCCTTCGGCGGCCAACTGGTCGCGGATGGCATCGGAACGGGCGAAGTCGCGCGCCTTCTTGGCCGCAGCGCGCTCGTCGATCAGGCCCTGGATACGGGCATCGTCGCCGTCAGCGCCCGCAGCGGTACCAAACCACTGCGCCGGATCGGCCTGCAGAAGGCCCAGCGCCAGGCCGGCACCGAGCAGCTCGGCCTTCAGGCGCGACTGTTCGGCCGGGTCCGTGGCACGACGCGCCTCGGCCGCGATGCGGGCCACTTCGGCCAGCGCCTGCGGGGTGTTGAGGTCGTCGTCGAGGGTCGCTTCGACCGTGGCCGGAATCACCGCGCTGGCCTCGACCGAGGCCAGTTCGCGCAGGGTGCCGTACAGGCGGTCCAGCGTACGCACCGACTGTTCGATCAGCGCATCGGACCAGTCCAGCGGTTGACGGTAGTGGGCCGACAGCAGGGCCAGGCGCAGTGCCTCCGGCGGATGCTGGCGAACCAGGTCATGCACGCGCTCGATGTTGCCCAGTGACTTGCTCATCTTGGCGCCGCCGAAGTTGAGCATGCCGTTGTGCAGCCAGTAGCGGGCGAAGATCCTGCCGCCATGCGCGCATTCGCTCTGCGCGATCTCGTTTTCATGGTGCGGGAACTGCAGGTCGACGCCGCCGGCATGGATGTCGATGGTCTCGCCCAGGTGGGCGGCGGCCATCGCCGAGCATTCGATGTGCCAGCCCGGGCGGCCACGGCCCCAGGGCGATTCCCAGCCGGGCAGGTCGTCGCTGGATGGCTTCCACAGCACGAAATCGCCCGGATCACGCTTGTAGGGGGCGACATCGACGCGGGCGCCAGCCAGCATCTCTTCCGGATCACGGCGCGAGAGCTTGCCGTAGCCTTCAAAGCTGGCCACCGCAAACAGCACGTGGCCTTCGGCGGCATAGGCATGACCACTGGCGATCAACTGCTCGATCATGGTGATGATCTGCGGCATGTGCGCGGTCACTTCCGGTTCGATGTCAGGCGGCACCACGCCCAGCGCGGCCATGTCTTCACGGTAGGCGGCGGCGAACCTGTCGGTGATGGTGCTGATCGGCACCCCCTGCTCGCGCGCGGCGGTGTTGATCTTGTCGTCCACGTCGGTGATGTTGCGGGCGTAGCGCAGTGCGCCGAAACGCCGCCGCAGCAGGTCGGCCAGCACCCCGAACACCACCGGGCCACGGGCGTTGCCGATGTGCACGTAGTTGTAGACCGTGGGGCCGCACACATACAGGGTCGGACAGGCCGGGTCGAGCGGGGTGAACGGTTCGAGCTGGCGAGTCAGGTTGTTGTGCAGGCGCAGGGTCATGGGGCTGTGGCTGGGGGACAAGTCCGTGATTTTAGAACGTGTCGCTCCCTTTGGGGGCGCTGGTTGCCACCGGTGGACGCCGGAGGGAGCCAGGGTGGGGTGGGCAGGAGCGGCGTGGACGGGTAATGTTCAGCCCCTTGCGCTCGCCACTGCCTACACTATCGCCGTGTCCTTGCTCCCGTCGCCACTGAAATCCACCGCATTGCTGCTGACCCTGGCCTGCCTGTCGGCGCTGCCCGCCGTGGTGCTGGCGCAGGAGGCCGAGCCCCGCAACCGGGTGGTGATCGTGGAGAACGTGAAGTTCGACTACGCCCAGGTACTGAACGTCGAGCCGGTATTCCAGACCCTGCGCGCGACCCGTACCGAGGAGCATTGCGAGCCGGTGTCGACCCGCACCCTGGCCCCGGTCAACGTGACCGGCGAGGAGCCGGTCGAGGACAAGGGCCGGATCAGCCGTTTCTGGGACTCGGTGCGCTCGATATTCAAGCGAAGCGACGAGGAGCCCTCCGAAGAGGCCGGCCCCGAAACGCCGGCCCCGGCGCCTGCCAATAATGGCCCGATGCTGACCCGTGACTGCCGCATCGTGCCGGTGGGGCGTGAATTCCGCCGGCCCATCGCCTACGACGTGGACTACGTCTACAAGGGCACCAAGTATCGGTCGCGGCTGCCGGAAGACCCGGGCAACCGGCTCAAGATCCGGGTGTCGATCACCCCCTGGGTCGGTCCTGAGCAGGGCGCCGCCGGCAATCCCTGATTCTGCGACCCCGGCCCCTTGCGCCGGTCACGGCCGCATGCAAAGATATTCGGCCATGAAGCTCACCGACTTCCAGCACGACAGCAGCGCAGCCCGACAGGCGTCGGGCATGACCTCGCGTGCGCGTCGACCGGAACCCCACATTCTCGCTGGGTAACCGGAGCTTTTTGCTGTTCGTCCGAAAAAAAACCCAGCCCGCCGGCTGGGTTTTTTCGTTTCCGCGTTCTGAAAGCTGCAACTGCAACCTTTTCGTTTCACCTTTGCTTCCTGTTTTCCCTTCCACCGCGTCGAACCCGGCGCCGCCACGCAAGGAAAGAAGATGTCCCCCAAGCACTTCCTGAACACCCAGGACTGGAGCCGCAGCGATCTCGACGCATTGCTGACCCAGGCCGCGCTGTTCAAGCGCAACAAGCTCGGCGACCAGCTCAAGGGCAAGTCGATCGCGCTGGTGTTCTTCAACCCGTCCATGCGCACCCGCACCAGCTTCGAACTGGGCGCGTTCCAGCTCGGCGCCCATGCGGTGGTGCTGCAGCCGGGCAAGGATGCGTGGCCGATCGAGTTCAACCTCGGCACGGTGATGGACGGCGATACCGAGGAACACATCGCGGAAGTGGCCAAGGTGCTGGGCCGTTACTGCGACATCATCGCCGTGCGTGCGTTCCCGAAGTTCCAGGACTGGGCGTACGACCGCCAGGACATCGTCCTCAACAGCTTCGCCAGGTATTCGCCGGTGCCGGTCATCAACATGGAGACCATCACCCACCCGTGCCAGGAGCTGGCCCACATCATGGCGCTGCAGGAGCACTTCGGCACCCAGGACCTGCGTGGCAAGAAATACGTGCTGACCTGGACCTACCACCCCAAGCCGCTCAACACCGCCGTGGCCAACTCGGCGCTGACCATCGCCACCCGCATGGGCATGGACGTGACACTGCTTTGCCCGACCGCCGACTACATCCTCGACGAGCGCTACATGGGCTGGGCCGAGCAGAACGTGGCCGAGAGCGGTGGTTCGCTGAAGATCAGCCATGATGTCGACAGCGCCTACGCCGGCGCCGACGTGGTTTACGCCAAGAGCTGGGGAGCGCTGCCGTTCTTCGGCAACTGGGAACCGGAAAAGCCGATCCGCGACCAGTTCAAGCACTTCATCGTCGACGAACGCAAGATGGCGCTGACCAACAACGGTGTGTTCAGCCACTGCCTGCCGCTTCGTCGCAACGTGAAGGCCACCGATGCGGTGATGGATTCGCCGCAGTGCATCGCCATCAACGAAGCCGAGAACCGCCTGCACGTGCAGAAGGCGATCATGGCCGCGGTTGCCGGGCGCTGATTTTTTCCGATTCAATCATTTCCGCCGGGCACGGCCCGGCGCTACCAGGACATACCCTCCCCATGAGCAATAAAGACGTCGTTCTCGCCTTCTCCGGCGGCCTGGATACCAGCTTCTGCGTGCCCTACCTGCAGGAGCGTGGCTACAACGTGCACACCGTGTTCGCCGACACCGGCGGCGTGGATGATGAAGAGCGCGATTTCATCGAGAAGCGTGCCGCCGAGCTGGGCGTGACCAGCCATGTCACTGTGAACGGTGGCCCGGCGATCTGGGAAGGCTTCGTCAAGCCGTTCGTGTGGGCCGGCGAAGGCTACCAGGGCCAGTACCCGCTGCTGGTGTCGGACCGCTACCTGATCGTGGATGCCGCGCTGAAGCGTGCCGCCGAACTGGGCACCAACATCATCGCCCACGGCTGCACCGGCATGGGCAATGACCAGGTCCGCTTCGACCTGGCCGTGAAGGCGCTGGGTGACTACCAGATCATCGCGCCGATCCGCGAGATCCAGAAGGAACACACCCAGACCCGTGCCTACGAGCAGAAATACCTGGAAGAGCGCGGCTTCGGCGTGCGCGCCAAGCAGCAGGCCTACACCATCAACGAGAACCTGCTGGGCGTGACCATGTCCGGTGGCGAGATCGACCGTTGGGAAACCCCGGGCGAAGGTGCGCGTGGCTGGTGCTCGCCGCGCAGCGAATGGCCGGAACAAGCGCTGACCGTCACCCTGAAGTTCATTGAAGGCGAAGCGGTTGAACTGAACGGCAAGGCGCTGCCGGGCGACCAGATCCTGGCCCAGCTCAACAAGCTGTTCGCCCCGTATGGCGTGGGTCGCGGCGTCTACACCGGCGACACCGTGATCGGCCTGAAGGGCCGCATCGTGTTCGAGGCCCCGGGCCTGGTCTCGCTGCTGGCCGCACACCGCGCGCTGGAAGATGCGGTGCTGACCAAGCAGCAGAACCGCTTCAAGCCGGACGTGGCGCGCAAGTGGGTGGAGCTGGTGTACGAAGGCTTCTACCACGACCCGCTGAAGACCGACATCGAAGCCTTCCTGAAGTCCTCGCAGGCCAAGGTCAACGGTGAAGTGGTGCTGGAAACCCGTGGTGGCCGCGTCGATGCGGTGGCCGTGAAGTCGCCGCACCTGCTCAACACCAAGGGTGCCACCTACGCGCAGTCGGCCGACTGGGGCGTGGAGGAGGCTGAAGGCTTCATCAAGCTGTTCGGTATGAGCTCGACGCTTTACGCGCAAGTCAATCGCTGAGCGATTGAATTGCGCGCGCGTCTCCCGCGCATTCCACCTTAACCCTGCGCCGTTGGCGCGCCCCCTTCAACAAGAAGGGGGCTCTCCACCAGACGCATCACGGTAGCGCCGGGCCATGCCCGGCGGAATTCCACAGGATCTTTGTTTCATGCTTGAACAGACGCTCGATCACCTGCAGGTCCTGGTGTCCTTCGACACCCGCAACCCGCCGCGCGCGATCACCACCGGTGGCATCTTCGATTACCTGCGCGCGAACCTGCCCGGCTTCAACGTCGAGGTGATCGACCACGGCGCCGGTGCGGTCAGCCTGTACGCCGTGCGCGGGACGCCGAAGTACCTGTTCAACGTACATCTTGATACCGTGCCCGATTCGCCGCACTGGAGCGCCGACCCGCACGTGATGCGCCGCCTGGACGACCGCGTGGTCGGTCTGGGCGTGTGTGACATCAAGGGCGCGGCCGCCGCACTGGTGGCCGCAGCCAATGCCAGCGACGGTGACGCGGCCTTCCTGTTCTCCAGCGATGAAGAAGCCAACGATCCGCGCTGCATCGCCGCGTTCCTGGCCCGTGGCCTGCCGTATGAAGCGGTGCTGGTGGCCGAGCCGACCATGAGCGAAGCGGTGCTGGCGCATCGCGGCATCAGCTCGGTGCTGATGCAGTTCGCCGGTCGTGCAGGGCACGCCTCGGGCAAGCAGGATGCGGCTGCCAGCGCGCTGCACCAGGCGATGCGCTGGGGCAACCGCGCGCTGGACCATGTGGAATCGCTGGCTTCGGCGCGCTTCGGTGGGCTGACGGGCCTGCGCTTCAACATCGGTCGCGTCGAAGGCGGGATCAAGGCCAACATGATCGCGCCCGCTGCCGAAGTGCGCTTCGGTTTCCGGCCGCTGCCGTCGATGAACATCGACGCGTTGCTGGCCACCTTCGCCGGGTTCGCCGAGCCGGAAGCGGCGGTATTCACCGAGACCTTCCGTGGCCCCAGCCTGCCGGCCGGCGACATCGCCGAAGCCGAGAACCGCCGCCTGCTGGCACGTGACGTGGCCGACGCGCTTGAGCTGCCGATCGGCAACGCCGTGGACTTCTGGACCGAGGCCTCGCTGTTCTCCGCCGCCGGTTACACCACCCTGGTGTTTGGCCCGGGCGATATTGCCCAGGCCCACACCGCCGATGAGTTCGTGACGCTGGACCAGCTGCAGCGCTACACCGACGCCGTGCACCGCATCATCGCCGCCGGCGCCTGATTCTTCCCTTTCCGACGAAACCGAAATGTCTCCTGCCCTCCAGCCCCACCGCCAGACCCGCCAGACCATCGTGCGCCTGCTTTCCAGCATGGCCAGCGCGAAGGAGATCAGCCAGTACCTCAAGCGCTTTTCGCAGCTGGATGCCAAGCGCTTCGCCGTGGTCAAGGTCGGCGGCGCGGTGCTGCGCGACGATCTCGACGCGCTGACCTCTTCGCTGTCGTTCCTGCAGGAAGTCGGGCTGACCCCGATCGTGCTGCACGGCGCCGGCCCGCAGCTGGATGCCGAGCTGTCGGCGGCCGGCATCGACAAGCAGACCGTGAACGGCCTGCGCGTGACTTCGCCGGAAGCACTGGCGATCGTGCGCCGGGTGTTCCAGCAGTCCAACCTGCGCCTGGTCGAGGCGCTGCAGCAGAACGGCGCGCGCGCCACCTCGATCACCGGTGGCGTGTTCGAGGCCGAGTACCTGGACGTGGATACCTACGGCCTGGTCGGCGAGGTGAAGAAGGTCAACCTGGCGCCGATCGAGGCCAGCCTGCGTGCGGGCTCGATCCCGGTCATCACCAGCCTGGGTGAAACCGCCGGTGGCCAGATCCTCAACGTCAACGCCGACTTCGCCGCCAACGAGCTGGTGCAGGAACTGCAGCCGTACAAGATCATCTTCCTGACCGGCACCGGCGGCCTGCTGGACGAGGCGGGCAACGTGATCGATTCGATCAACCTGTCCACCGAGTACGACCACTTGATCGCGCAGCCGTGGATCCACGGCGGCATGAAGGTGAAGATCGAACAGATCAAGGATCTGCTCGATCGCCTGCCGCTGGAATCGTCGGTGTCGATCACCCGCCCGGCCGACCTGGCCAAGGAACTGTTCACCCACAAGGGCTCGGGCACGCTGGTGCGCAAGGGCGAAAAAGTGCTGCGCGCCACCGCCTGGGACGAACTGGACCTGCCGCGCCTGAAGGGCCTGATCGAATCCAGCTTCGGCCGCACCCTGGTGCCGGACTATTTCCAGAAGACCAGGCTGCTGCGCGCCTACGTCAGCGAGAACTACCGCACCGCGGTCATCCTCACCGACGAGGCCGAAGGCGTGTACCTGGACAAGTTCGCCGTGCTCGACGACGCACAGGGCGAAGGCCTCGGCCGTGCGGTCTGGAACGTGATGCTGGAAGAAACGCCGCAGCTGTTCTGGCGCTCGCGCCATGGCAACCCGATCAATCACTTCTACTACGCCGAGTCCGATGGCTGCTACAAGCAGGATCAGTGGAAGGTATTCTGGTTCGGTGCCGATGGCATCGACCGGATCAAGACCTATGTCGATCATTGCGCGCAGCGCACCCCGAGCCTGCAGGGCTGAGCAATGAGCAACCTCGATGCCTGGAACACGGTTCCTACCCTGCGCGGCCAGCACGTAACCCTGCAGCCGCTGCAGATGGAGCACGTGCCCGGCCTGCGCGATGCGCTTGAAGGCAGCGGCCTGGACCAGCTCTGGTACACCCAGGTGCCATCGCCGGAACAGGCCGAGGCCTATGTGCGGGCCGCGTTGCAGGCGCAGAGCGAAGGCAAGGTGCTGCCGTTTGTGATCCGTGATGCGGCGGGTGACATCATCGGCAGCACGCGCTTCTACGACATGGATGCCAGCGTGCCCAGGCTCAGCCTCGGCTACACCTGGTACACGCCGCGCGTGCAGCGCACCGGCGCCAACACCGAAGCCAAGCTGTTGCTGCTGCAGCACGCCTTCGAGGCCATGGGCTGCATCAGCGTGGTACTGGAAACCAGCTGGTTCAACGTCACCTCGCGCACCGCCATCGCGCGCTTGGGCGCCAAGCAGGATGGCGTGCTGCGCAACCACAAGCGGCATGCCGATGGCACGCCGCGCGATACCGTCATCTTCTCCATCATCGATGCGGAATGGCAGGGCGTGAAGCGCCACCTGCAGTACCGCCTGGACAGTCACGCATGAACGATTCGACCTTTACCCTGGGCATCGTCGGTGCCCGCGGCCATACCGGCGCCGAGCTGATCAAGCTGGTGGCCGCCCATCCGCGGCTGGAACTGGCTTTCGTCTCCTCGCGCGAGCGCGCCGGGCAGCGCCTGTCCGACCACCACCCGGAATTCCAGGGCGAGCTGCAGTACGAAAACCTGGACGCCGACGCAGTGGCGGCCAAGGGCGTGGATGCGGTGATCCTGGCCCTGCCCAACGGCTTGGCCGCGCCGTTCGTGGCCGCGCTGGAGGCGGCGAAGGCGGACACCGTCATCGTCGACCTCTCGGCCGACTACCGCTTCGACAACAGCTGGTATTACGGCCTGCCGGAGCTGACCCGCGGCCGCTACAACGGCCAGAAGCACATCAGCAACCCGGGCTGCTATGCCACGGCGATGCAGCTGGCGGTGCATCCGCTGCTGGACCTGCTGGCCGGTCCGCCGCAGTGCTTCGGTGTCTCCGGCTACTCCGGCGCCGGTACCACGCCGTCGGACAAGAACAACGTCGAACTGCTGGCCGACAACCTGATGCCCTACGCGCTGACCAACCACGTGCATGAGCGGGAGGTGTCGGTGCAGCTGGGTGTGGCTGTTGAATTCATGCCACATGTCGCGCCGCATTTCCGGGGCATCACGCTTACCGCCAACCTGTGGCTGAACCGCGTGCAGACCCGCGAACAGATCGTCGAGCGCTTCCAGCAGGCCTATGCCGGCGAACCCCTGATCGACGTGGTGGATGAAGCGCCGTGGGTCAGCCGTATCGCCGGCCGACACGGTGCCCAGGTCGGTGGCTTCACGCTCGCGCCGGGCGGCAAGCGGGTCGTCGTGGTGGCGACCCTGGACAACCTGCTGAAGGGCGCGGCCACCCAGGCCATGCAGAACCTCAACCTCGCGCTTGGCATCGACGAACTGACGTCGATCCCGCACTGAATACGCATTCCGGAGCCCCCATGGCAGACCTTCTTTGGCAGAAGCCCGGCGTCGCCGTCGACGCCCAGATCCAGACCTTCCTCGCCGGCGACGACGTGATCCTCGACCGCGAGTTCTTCCTGCATGACATCGCTGCCAGCGCCGCGCATGCGCAGGGCCTGCAGCACATCGGCATCCTCAGCGCCGATGAACTGGCAGAACTGCTGCGCGAACTGGAGATCCTGGCGCAGGACTTCCGCGAAGGCCGCTTCGTGCTCGATACCCAGTACGAGGATGGTCACTCGGCGATCGAAGCGCGCCTGACCGAACGCCTCGGCGATGCCGGCCGCAAGATCCACACCGGCCGCAGCCGCAACGACCAGATCCTGGTCGCCACCCGCCTCTGGCTGAAGGAGAAGCTGCAGCGCGTGGCACAGCTCAGCGCCGAAGCGGCCAAGGTTGCGCTGGACCGCGCACAGGCCGAGAAGGACCTGCCGATTCCCGGCTACACCCACATCCAGCGCGCCGTAGTGTCCTCGGCCGGCATGTGGTGGGCGGGCTGGGCCGAGGCCTTCATCGACAACGCCATCCGCGCCCGCGATACCCATGCGCTGGTCGACGCCAATCCGTTGGGTACCGCTGCCGGCTACGGCGTGAACCTGCCGCTGGACCGCGAGCACACCACGGCGGCGCTCGGCTTCGCGCGCATGCAGATCTCGCCGATCTATGCGCAGCTGTCGCGTGGCAAGTTCGAGCTGGCTGCACTGGAAGCGCTCGGTGGCGCCACGCTGGACCTGCGCCGCATTGCCTGGGACCTGTCACTGTTCACCAGCGCCGAGTTCGGCTTCGTCGCGCTGCCGGCGCAGTACACCACCGGCAGTTCGATCATGCCCAACAAGCGCAATCCGGATGTGATCGAGCTGATGCGTGCCACCCACGCCAGCGTCGCCGCCGCGCGCACCGAGATCGAGCAGCTGCTGTCGCTGCCGTCCGGCTACCATCGCGACCTGCAGTCGTCCAAGGGGGCCATCTTCCACGGCTTCGGCCGTGGCCTGGCCGCGCTGGACCTGCTGCCGGCGCTGCTGGCCAATCTGGAATGGCGTGACGACAAGCTGCGCGCGGCGATTGATTCGGGCATGTATGCCACCGACGTTGCGGTGGAAGCGGCGGTGGCTGGCGTGCCGTTCCGCGAGGCCTACAAGGCCGCAGCTGCCGGTGCCGACAGTGCAGGGCAGGGGCGTACCCCGGAAGGCAGCCTCGCCGCGCGCGTGTCCCCGGGTTCGGCCGCCGACCTGCGCCTGGACGAGCTGCGCGCGCGCTGGCAGGCGCTGTCCTGATGGCGGGCACTGTCTACCTGGTGATGGCGATGCGCCGGCCGGACTTCAACGATGCAGCGGTGCAGCCGCACCGCGATTTCCTCGACGCGTTGCAGGCGCAGGGCAAGCTGCAGCTGACCGGCGGCTTCGCCGATGGCAGTGGTGGCGCCTATGTGCTGTGCAACGTGGACAGCCTGGCGCAGGCGCAGGCCATCGTCGCCACCGATCCGCTGGTGACGATGCATGCCTCCGACCTGACCGTGCACGAATGGAACACCCGCTGAGGCCCTGACTGATGACTCTGCATGCCAGCCACGTCGCTTCGCCGTTCCCGGAACAGGCGCTGCCGCCGTGGCGGCGTGCGGTGCTGAAAGTGGGCAGCAGCCTGCTCGCCGCCGATGGCGGCGGCCTGTCGCCCCGCCACGCGCTGGGCCTGGCACAGTTCGTTTCTGCCAATGTACTGGCCGGACGTGAGGTGGTGATCGTGTCGTCCGGTGCGGTTGCGGCCGGGCGCGCGATCCTGCCGCGGGCCGATGAGCCCGGTGCGGCGATGGCGGCGCGGCAGGCGCTGGCTGCGCTCGGCCAGGCCCAGCTGATCGGGCTCTGGCAGCGCTTCTTCGAGCGTCCGGTGGCGCAGGTGCTGCTGACCCATGACGACCTGCGCAACCGCCGCCGCTACCTCAACGCACGCGCCACGCTCAACGAACTGCTTCGGCTGGGCGCGTTGCCGGTGGTCAACGAGAACGACACTGTGTCGGTGGATGAGCTCAAGCTCGGCGACAACGACAACCTGGCTGCCACCGTGGCGGCGCTGGTCGACGCCGATGCGCTGTTCATCGCTACCGATATCGATGGCCTGTACAGCGCCGACCCGCGCACCGTGGCCGATGCGCGGCCGTTGCACGACGTGCCGGAGCTGGGTGACGAGGTGCTGGCGATGGCGGGCGGCGCCGGCTCGCGCGCCGGTACCGGCGGCATGCGCACCAAGCTGGAGGCGGCGGCGAAGGCCGGGCGCCTGGGCATCGAAACCTATCTATTCAATGGCCGCAGCGGTGACGTGGTGCGCGCGCTGGCGCAGGATCGCCTGTTCGGCACCCGCATCCATGCCGCACGCAGCCGCGAGGCCGCCCGCAAGCACTGGCTGCGGCATGCACCGCTGGCCGAGGGCGTGATCGTCATCGATGCCGGTGCGGCACAGGCGATGCGCGAGAAGGGCGCCTCGCTGCTGCCCGGTGGCATCACCGGTGCAGAGGGCGTGTTCCGCCGCGGCGACATGGTGCAGGTGTGCTGGAACGCGCCACAGGGCCGCGTCTGCGTGGCGCGCGGAGTCAGCCAGTACGCGGCCGATGATGTGCGCCGGATCGCCGGCCGCCATTCGCGCGACATCGAGGCCGTGCTGGGCTACAACTACGGTGGCAGTGTCGTCCATCGCGACGATCTGGTGCTGCCATGACCGGTTTGAAGGACTCCCCGATGAGCGAAATCGAAGCGCAGGCGCGTGCCTGCCGTGACGCGGCCCAGATCGTTGCCGGCCTCGACAGTGCGGCGCGCCGCACGCTGCTGCTGGCAATGGCCCAGGCACTGGAAGTGAATGCCGGGCTGATCCTGGCCAGCAACGCGCGGGACCTTGCTGCTGCGCGCGACAAGGGCGTCGGTAGTGCCATGCTCGATCGCCTAGCGTTGGACCCAGCGCGCCTGTTCGCGATGGCCGAAGCGGTACGCGAAGTGGCGGCGCTGCCCGATCCGGCCGGCCAGGTCACCCGCGACGAAGTGCGTCCGAATGGCATCCGCGTGCAGAAGGTACGCGTGCCGCTGGGGGTGATCGCGATGATCTACGAAGCGCGCCCGAACGTGACCGCCGAAGCGGCCGCGCTGTGCCTGAAGGCCGGCAATGGCGTGATCCTGCGCGGTGGCTCCGAGGCGATCCACTCCAACACCGCCATCGCCCAGGCGCTGGCGGGTGCCTTGCAGGCCAATGGCGTACCGCCGGCAGCGGTGACCGTGCTGACCGACCTGCGTCGCGAAGCAATGCTGGAACTGCTGCAGCTGCATGAGCTGATCGATCTGGCGATTCCTCGCGGCGGCGAAGGCCTGATCCGTTTCGTTGCCGAGCATGCGCGGGTGCCGGTGATCAAGCACTACAAGGGTGTCTGCCACCTGTTCGTGGATGCCAGCGCCGACCTCGGCAAAGCCCTCGATCTGCTGGTGGATGGCAAGTGCAGCCGGCCGGCGGCGTGCAATTCCCTGGAAACGCTGCTGGTGCACCGCGAGGTCGCCGAAACGTTCCTGCCGCGCGTAGCGCAGGTGCTGGGCGAGCGCGGCGTGCAGCTGCGCGCCGATGCGCAGGCGCAACCGCTGCTGCCGGGCAGCACGGCGGCGACCGAGGAGGATTACGCTGCCGAGTTCCTCGACCTGGTGCTGGCCGTGCGCGTGGTTGATGACCTCGAGGCGGCCATCGCGCACATCCGTGCCTATACCTCCGACCATACCGAAGTGATCGCCACCGAAGACGCCGGCCATGCCGAGCGCTTCGTCACTGCGCTGCGCTCGGCGGTAGTGATGGTCAATGCCTCGTCGCGCTTCTCCGACGGTGGCCAGCTGGGCCTGGGCAGCGAGATCGGCATTTCCACCACGCGCCTGCATGCGTACGGCCCAATGGGCCTGGAAGCACTCACCGTCGAACGATTTGTCGTGCGCGGCGAAGGGCAGACGCGCAAGTAGATCCACGCGATGCGCGGATGCACTTCGCGGTAGACCCCGGTGCCGACCAAGGTCGGCGCCCACCAGGCCCAAGCGCCGACCAGGATCGGCAGCTACCAAAGCAAGCGCCGACCCGGGTCGGCGACTACCGGGGCGTCACACCACCTCGCGGCGGATACCGATCGGCCGCGCGTGATCGTCCATGTGCAGCGTGGCGGCCTTGCAGCCCAGCAGGCGCTCGGCAAGGCCGGTGCTGGCACCCAGATCGGCCGCGACTTCATTGAGGCTGGCCAGTGGTCGCGGCAGGCGTCGCTCGTGGCCACGGAAGCGCGCGCGGTTGTACTCGGCCCAGCCGATCAGCAGCACGCTGGCACACAGCAGCATCAGCGGCAGTGCCACCAGCACATAGGGGTCGAAGTGGCTTTGCCGTTCGTACAGCTGCTGCCAGGCCAGCTGGCCGCCGATCAGCCACGAGAACAGGGTCACCAACGGTGCCCACAGGTAGAAGTAGAACCCCCAGAACGCGAGGGTGACGAAGCCCCAGGCGGTGCGCTGGAAGCGTGGTTGGCGATGCGGCTTGCGGATCATCCGCGAGTCGAAGCGGTTGGACGGGCGTTGTGCCTTCATCGGATCCCCCGATCGGGACTGGTCCAGGTGGCGCGCTTGCTGCGACGGCGCAGCAGGGTCTTCGGCAACGCCACCAGGGTGGTGGAAAGACTGATCAGCCAGTACGCCATCGGGTACCAGATGACCCAGAAGTAGTTGCGTCCAATCTGTGTTTCGTAACGACGGTCGATGATCAGGCTGCTGGCGAACTGCATCAGGCAGACCAGGGCCAGAATCACGCCATGCCATTGCGGCAGCAGGCTGGCGATGTACAGCTGCGGCGGCATGTCGATGAGCTTGCCCAGCACCCACAGCACCACGATGAACAACATGGTGTAGGCCCAGATAACGCTCAGCACGTACTCCAGCAGTACGCCCCACATGCGCCGCTCCTTCCAGTGCAGCAGTGAACGCGCATGCCGCAGCATCACTTCCACGCCACCCTGGGCCCAGCGCAGGCGCTGCCGCCACAGGCCCTTGAGGGTCTCCGGCATCAGGATGAAGCACAGCGCATTGGGTTCGTAGCGGATGTCCCAGTGCGCGCGCTGCAGGCGCCAGCTGATGTCGATGTCCTCGGTCACCATGTCATCCGACCACCAGCCGACCTGGTGCAGGGCGGTGCGGCGAAAGCCTGCGATCACTCCGGAGATGGTGAAGATGCGCCCGTACACGCGCTGCGCGCGCTTGATCATGCCGATGATCGACGAGAACTCGGCCACCTGCAGGCGTCCGAGCAGGGTGGAGCGGTTGCGGATGCGCGGATTGCCGGTCACCGCGCCGACCCGGTTGCCGCTCACCAGGTGCCAGATCATCCAGTGCAGCGCGTGCTCCTCCAGCATCGCGTCGCCATCGATGCACACCAGGTACTCCGAGCGGGCCGCCAGCGCACCCATGCGCAGCGCGTTGGCCTTGCCGAGGTTGCGGTCAAGGTGCAGCACGCGCAGCCGCGGATGCTTCGCCGCCAGCACGTCGAGCCGGGCGCCGGTGTCATCACTGCTGCCATCGTCGATGGCGATCACCTCGTAGTCGGCCGGATAGCGCTGTGCCAGCGCCGCGCCGAGCGTGTCGTCGAGGTTCGCGGACTCGTTGTGGCAGGGAATCAACAGGCTCGCGAACGGTGGATCGACCATCAGCGGCGGGTCATTGCGTGGGCGCGAATGGCGTTCGCGCCGGAAGTAGTAATACAGGCCGCCCGACATCCAGAAGAACGCCATCACCATCGGGTAGTAGAAGGCGAACTGGAACAGGACCTGCAGCAGCGGATGCATGTCCATGTCACTTCTCCGGGTACGGGAAGTTGCCGGCGGACATCGCCGCGCGGGCATCATGGGTGGAAGGCTGGCCGGCGATGAAGTCATCCGGGTACCAGGCGAAGTGGTGCACGCCCTGCGCCTGCAGCTGGCGGATCTGCGCGCGCAGCCGCTCGGCGGGAATCGGTTGCCCGCTGCGCCAATCGACGGTCTGCAGTTCGAACAGGGTGTGCTGCAACTGGGGATCGTGCGCGCGCACCGCGGCCAGCAGCTGGTCGAGCCAGCGTTCCGGATGCCTGCTGCCTTCCATCCACGGCATCGCCATCAGTGCGGTCTGGTCGTAGGCCTTGTTGAACAGGTCCAGGCGCTGCGCGAACCAGGCCTCGCTCTGCGGACGCAGCACCGGCTCCGCGTACAGGTTGCGCACCGTGGCCAGCTTCGGCCGCCAACGCTGCGCACTGTCGCGCAGGGCCAGGGTGAAGTCGATCAGCGCCTGTGTGCGTGCGCTGCCGTCCGTACCGGCCGACAAGGTGGGCAGCTCGGTGTCGCGCAGGTAGCCATCATCATGGAAGAGCAGGCCTTCGAAATACGAATTGACGGCCAGATCCTCGTAGATGTCGAGCATGATCTGGCGTGCCTTCGGATTGGTGAAGTCCAGCCGGTACATGCCGTCGGCATCACCGTTGTGGATCGCCAGTGCCTTGCGCTGCACGGGGTCGGGCAGCTCGAAGCCGAGCACCGGCAGCCATGCGTAAACCTTCACCCCCGCGCGCGACTTCAGCTGCCAGGCGACCCGGCTGAACAGGTCCGCGCGCATCGGCATGTGCCGGTTGGGGAAGTACAGTGCATCGGCGGTGTTGTTGCCGTCCGGATCGGCGAACGCCTGCAGGTAGACGTGGGTGGGCGAGATGCGCTTGACCCGCTCGATCAGCGCATCGAGGTTGCGCCCCTGCTGCGCCGGGTCTGGGTCGTACACATCATCGAGGTCGACCTGCAACGCGCGGATGCCGTCGAGCGCAACGTCGCGCCGCAGCTCGTAGGCGAGGCCCTCCACGGTCGGGTTGTCGCTGACCAGGAAGCGCGCCAGCCCATGCAGGTCGCTGGCCACTGGCGTGCTGCGGCCTTCCAGATCGAAGGACACCGGCATGCCCAGCTGTTCGGCGATGTCGTTGCTCAACTGGTTGTAGGCCGCGTACGGCCAGACAATGGCGCGCGGGCGCACGCCCAGATGCTGCTGGATGCGCTGCACGCTGCGGCCGAGATCGGCGCGCAGGCGCTGCTCGTACTGCGCCTCGCTCTCGTAGCTGCGCGTGGCCGGCCGGTAGATGCGGGTGACCACCGCTGGCGTCGAATTGCCCTGCGGATTGGCAAGCACTCCGTGGTGCAGGTCGTCGGTATGGCTGGCCACTTCGATCAGGCCGCTGTCGTGCATCTGCTTCAGCTGCGCCCAGGTAACGAAGTCATCGTGGCCGAACGGCCGGTAGCCATAGTCGATCGTGCGCCCGGGTGCCATGTCCACGTAATCGGTGATCACTGCCACCAGCGCCGGGTAGCGGTACGCCTGCAGCAGCGGGAACGCCTTGTCGTAGACGCTGCGCAGGCCATCATCGAAGGTCAGCAGTACGGGTTTCGGTGGCAGCGTGGCGCGTCCCTGGGAGGCGTCGATCACCTGCGACAGCGAGACCGGGTGATAACCATGCGCGCCGAGCCAGTCCAGGTGTGCGGCGAAGTTCTGCGTGCTCACCGCATAGGTATCGGCATCGCCCTTGGCCGCGACCCGGTCGCGGATGTCGTGGTAGCTGAGGATCAGCAGGCCGTTGTCAGTGGCATCGAGATGCAGGGCCTGCTGCGCGAACGCCGGCGGCGTGGCGGCCAGCAGCAGGAGCACGATCAGTCGCAGGATGCGGGCCATGTCACTCTCCCCAGCGCAGTGCGGCTTCGAAGCCGATATGACGCTCGCGGTGGCCGTCGTAGACCGGCCGCGACCAGCGCACGCCGTACTCGAACACGCGGCCCTGGCCCAGCTGCCATTCGTGCATGTAGGACACCGAAGGGACCAGAGCGCTGCCGAAGCCGTCCTGCCAGTAGTCACCCAGCGAGACCGTCAGGCGGTGCCGGAAGTGGCGCTCGTAGTGCCGCCACAGCTGCTGGTCGATGCGCAGCCCGATCTCGACCATGCGGTCGCGCTTCGGGTTGAAGTAGGGCGCGTCGTCGCGGCTGCCCCGGCTGGTGTAGGCACTGGCCAGGCCGTCGATCAACCAGCGCGGGCGGGTCAGCAGGCGCTGTTCGATGCTGGTGCTGAACAGCTCGCGGTGGTTGCCGTCGTCGTAGCGGAAGCGGCTGGCGCCGAACATCCAGTGGGTCAGCTCGCTGCGCCGGTAGTCGACCTGCGCGCTCACGCTGTCAGCGGTGATGCCCGCCACGCGCGCCTGCATCGAGGCTTCCGGGTCATTGCGTGCGGCCACCAGCCCGGCATGCCAGTAATCGTTGAACTGCCAACCCACGCCGATGCGCAGGCCGGTATCGCCAATGTGGTCGTTGGCGCGCAGTACCGCCGCTTCCGCATCCAGCTGGCCGAAGCGGTAGCGTACGCCCGCGCCCAGCCACAGCGGGTCAATGCGCTGGTCCTGGAAGTCGACCGAGCGCCTGTCGGCCAAGGCGAACAACCGCCAGCGGTCGTCGAGTACCGGTGTCTGCACTTCGACCCCGTAGTGACGGTCGTTGTTGCCCAGCGGCGAGGTGCCGCCACCGCCGGAGCTGCGACCAATGTCGGTCCATGCCTTCAGCTGCCAACCGCGATGCGCCCGCCAGGCCTGGTCCATGCGTTCGACGGCGGGTTGGGTCGGGTAGCGTGCGACAAGATCGTCGTGCAGTGGCCTTGCCAGGTCATCGCGCTGCAGGGCGACGTAGGCCTCCTCCATGCCCAGCCGCGGCTCGATGTCGCGAGGGTCCAGCGCATGTGCCATCTGCTGGCGCTGCAGTGCCATGCGTGGCCATCCGCGCATCATGTACACGCTGCCCAGCGCGCTCTGCAGTCCACCGTTGCCCGGTGCGATCTCCACCATTGATTCCAGGTCGCGCTGCGCGGTGGGCAGGTCACCGCTGTAGGCGCGTACCATGGCCAGGTTGAGGTCAGCTTCGTAGCGCGACCAGTTCGCGTATGGGGATTTGCCATTGCTCCAGCGCCACGCTGGTTCCTTGTCGCGCCATGCCTGCAGCAGGTCGATCGCCTTTTCCTGCTGCTCGCTTTCCAGGTAGGCGTAGGCCAGTTCCGAATGCGAGGCGTCGCGCGCCGGATCGCCAGCGACGGCCGCCTGCAGCACCGGGATGGCTTCTTCCGGATGCAGGGTGCCCATCAGCGAATCGCCGACCGCAGGCAGCACATAGTCGGGCAGGGCATGGCCTTCGGCCTGCAGTGCGCGGGCTTCCTCGCGCACCTGCGCATGGCGGCCCAGCCGGTTGAGCAGGATCAGCCGGTCCATGCGGACGCGAAGCGGCGCCTGCGCGGGCGGGGTGCCTTCGCTGCCCAGGTAGCGCTGCATGCGCGCCAGGGTCGATTCGGCTTCTTCCAGGCGGCTGTCTTCGCTGCTGCTGTAGGCCAGGCTCCACACCACCCGCTTGGCCAGGTAGTCGCCTTCGATGCGCTGCTTCTGTGCAGCGTCGAACAGCTGCGGGCGCTGCTGGTACAGCTCCCAGGCGCGCCAGGCGTTGCCGATGTCGCCCAAGGTCAGTACGCGCAGCTTGAACAGCAGGTCGTCGTTGGGTTGCTCTTGGCTGGCGCGCTCGATCGCGCCGAGGGCATCCAGCCAGCGGGCCTGGTCGCGGTAACGGCCGATCTCGGCCAGGGCCACCTCGCGGTCAGGCGGGGCAGCGCTGCTGGCCCAGGCCAGGACGGTACAGGCAAGGCCGACGCAGAGCGCCAGCCGGCGGTGGACAACCATTGGGGACCCCCTTGGCTTCCGAACCAGACAACCTGAGAAATGTGACGCACATCACATGCCAGCTTTTGGCGTGGCCGTGGCCCGCGTCACTCCCTTCGTGCATTCCCGTCCAGCAAGGACGGATACAAACCCGGACAGCGACCTGCAATGTCTTGTCTGAAACGAGAGTCCCCCGCACACCGAATGGTGGCCTGGGCGGCGCTGCCGCCCCCATGCCCGATGCCGGCACGCGGCAAGGATGGGCATTCGTGGGCACTATCCGCCCGGAATTGTCAGCCCGGCGTCAAAATCAGCACGCGGACTGACGAGCGGTAGGTGGGGCCGGTCACAAGGCCCCGTGCTTACCAGAGGTCTTCCAGCTTGCGCGGCTTGCAGGCCACCCACGAGGCGCACAGCATCAGGGTGGCGCAGCCGAACAGGAAGCTGAACGGGAGCGTCCAGCCGTTGCTGACCGTATGCAGCCAGCCGACCAGGAACGGCCCCAGGCAGCTGAAGCTGTAACCCACGCCCTGCATGAAGCCGGACAGTGCCGCCGAGCCGGTGGGGGTGCGCGTGCGCAGGTTGATCAGGGTCAGCGCCAGCGGGAAGGTGGACGGGCCGACGCCGAGCAGGCAGGCCCACAGCAGGGGGGCCTTCATCGGCGCCAGCAGCAGGCCGGTGAAGGCGATCACGAACGAGAAGAAGCCGATCAGCACCAGTGGGAACGGATTCTGCATGCGCACCGCCAACGACGGGATGACCAGCGACGGCAGCAGGCCCAGCGCCGAGAACACTGCCACCATCACGCCACCGAACGCTGGCGTGCCACCGGCCTCGACCACGATACGGGGCAGCCAGGTGAACATCGAGTAAGTCATCAGCGAGGTCATGCCGAACATCAGCGTCATGCTCCAGCCCAGCGACGTGCGCCAGACCTTTCCGTGCGGCTGTGCGGTCGGATCGGTGGCGCCGGTCAGCGGTTTCGGCGCGCGCCTGGCCAGCAGCAGCCACGGCAATGCGGCGGCCAGCGCCAGCAGTGCCCACATGCCCAGCGACACGCGCCAGCCTGCGGCATTGGCCACCGGCACCGCCAGCAACGCCGGCAGCATCGTGCCCAGCTGCAGCACGCTGATGTAGAGCGTGCTCATGGTGCCGACCTTGTTGGCGAAGTAGCGCTTCACCAGCGGCGGCACCACCACGTTGCCGATGCCCATGCCGGCCAGTGCCAGCACCGAACCGAGCAGCAGCGTGCCGACGTTGCCGGCGCTGGAGCGCAGCAGCAGGCCGGCCATCGCCATCACCATCGCCAGCAGGGTGGTGCGCTCCAGGCCCAGGCGCCGCGCCAGCGTCGGCGTGGCCACGCCGAACAGCGCGAACGAGGCGGTCGGCAGCATGCCCAGCACGCCGGTCATGGTGGTACCGAAGCCGAACTGCTGGCCGAGTACGTCCAGCAGCGGGGTGATCGAGGTGACCGCAGTGCGCAGGTTGACCGCTGCCAGCAGGATCGCGGCAAACGCGAGGACACGACCGTGCAGCAGCGACGGCGAATCGGAAGTGGAGGAACTCATCGGTGGTCCTTGCAGGTGTCGCATGCCGCAGAAATGGCATGCAGCGCCGGCATCGGTCTACGCCGAAGCGGCAGGTGGGGGTAGGGGCTGCAGGCGGGCCGGCAGCGCGGCCATTGTACGTGCGCTGCCTGGCAAGGTCCTGTCATGCGGGTGGCTTGGCGCCTGGTACAAAAAAACCCGGAGGACAGTGATGTCTTCCAGGCTTCTTGGTGACCACCGAAGTGGTCGGGGAGACAGGATTCGAACCTGCGACCTCTACGTCCCGAACGTAGCGCTCTACCAGACTGAGCTACACCCCGAAGGGAGCCGCCTATTCTAGCGATTCATCCCGATGGCGGCAAGGGGTGAACGCTGTTTTCTTCACACCGCGAAAGCGGTGCCACTTCAGGGAACAAAAAAGCCTGGGCGACATCACCAGGCTTCAATGCGACCACCGAAGTGGTCGGGGAGACAGGATTCGAACCTGCGACCTCTACGTCCCGAACGTAGCGCTCTACCAGACTGAGCTACACCCCGAAGGAGCCGCCTAAGATACCGTGTGAAGGCCAAGGCGGCAAGGTCTTTTTACATCTCAGCGACGATTTTCGTTCTCGATGCGGTTCTGCTCGCGGGCTTCGAACCACATGCCGTTGAGGATGGCCACCGTCGAGGCGAGGCCGGCACCGAGAATCCAGGCGAAATACCACATGATCAGTCTCCTTCATTCCGGGTAGGTGCCGACCGTTGGTCGGCACACGTGCAAGCAATCAATACGCGTTGGGGTTGTTGCCCATCTCTTCGGAGGTGGTCTTGCCCTTCAGCACGCGGTACACCCAGGTGGTGTAGGCGAGGATGATCGGCAGGAACACCGCCGTGGCCAGCAGCATGATCCACAGGGTCAGGTGGCTGGACGAGGCATCCCACACGGTCAGGCTGGAGGTGGGCTGGCTCGAGGACGGCAGCAGGAACGGGAAGATGGCGAAGCCGACGGTCAGGATGATGCCGGCGATGGCCGCACCGGAGGCGATGAAGGCCAGGCCACCACGACGGGCCCGCAGCAGCACCGCACTGGCCAGCAGGCCGGCCAGGCCGAGCAGGGGGGCCAGGATCGTGGCCGGCATCGCGCTGTAGTTGCGCATCCAGCCACCGGCGGCGCCGAGTTCGGCGGTCTTCAGCAGCGGATTGGTGGCGCCATCGGTAACCACCTGCGAGGTGATCTGGTAACCCGGCAGGCCGAAGGCCACCCAGGCGCCGCCCACCGCGAACAGCACGAAGGCGATGATCGCCGCGATGCTGCCGAATCGGGCGGCACGCTCGGCCACCGCGCCGTCGGTCTTGATCACCAGCATGGCGGCACCGTGGGCGACCAGCATCGACACGCTCAGCAGGCCGGCCAGCAGCGCGAAGGGCATCAGCAGGCCGAAGAACGAGCCGGTGTAGAAGATGCGCATGCTGTCATCGAAATGGAACGGCACGCCCAGCAGCACGTTGCCCACTGCCACGCCCATGATCAGCGCCGGGATGAAGCCACCGATGAACAGCGCCCAGTCCCAGGTGTTGCGCCAGCGTTCGCTGGGCATCTTGCTGCGGAACTTGAAGCCGACCGGGCGCAGGATCAGGGCGAACAGGATCACGAACATCGCCAGGTAGAAGCCAGAGAAGCTGACCGCGTACAGCGGCGGCCAGGCGGCGAAGATGGCGCCGCCACCCAGGATCAGCCACACCTGGTTGCCTTCCCAGACCGGGCCGATGGTGTTGATCACCCGGCGGCGTTCGGCGTCAGTGCGGGCGACGAAGGGCAGCAGGGTGCCCACGCCCAGGTCGAAACCATCCATCACGGCAAAACCGATCAGCAGGATGCCGAGCAGCAGCCACCAGATCACGCGCAGCGTGGTGTAGTCCAGAAGAATGAAATCCATCTTGGTTCTCCTGCCTCAGGCCTGGCCGGCGACCGGCGCCGAGGCATTGTGGGAAGCATGCGGCTGGGGCGACTGCAGCGATGGCAGCAGCTCGTCCGGACCCTTGCGGATCGCCTTGAGCATCAGCTTGATCTCGACCACGATCAGCGCGGTGTAGATGGCAGTGAAGCCGGCCAGGGTCAGCACGATTTCATGCAGGGCCAGCCCCGATGCCGCATAGAAGGTTGGCAGCACGCCATCGACCGCCCACGGCTGGCGACCATACTCGGCCACGAACCAGCCGCACTCGATCGCGATCCACGGTGCCGGCAGCGTCCACAGGGCCAGCTTGAGGAACCAGCGCTTGTCCTGGAAATTGTTGCGGCAGGAGTAGTAGAAGGCCAGGGCGAAGAAGGCGATCAGGTAGAAGCCGAGGCCGGCCATCACGCGGAAGGTCCAGAACAACGGCATCACGCGCGGCACGGTGTCCATCGCCGCCTGCGAGATTTCCTGCGGGGTGGCGTTGAGGATGTCATCGCGATAGCGCTTGAGCAGCAGGCCGTGGCCCAGGTCCTGCCAGTGGCGGTCGAACATCTCGCGTGCTTCGACGTCGTTCTTGTTCGCACGCAGGCGTTCCAGCGCGCCGTAGGCCAGCTGGCCGCCACGCACGCGGTGTTCGGCGCGCTCGACCAGTTCCAGGATGCCTGGAATCGGCTGGTTCAACGAACGGGTGGCGATCAGGCCCATCAGGTAGGGGATCTTCACCGCGTAGTCGTTCTGGTGGGTGTCCTGGTTCGGGATGCCGAAGGCGGTGAAGTCGGCCGGCGCACGCTCGGTCTCCCACATCGCTTCGATCGCGGCCAGCTTCATCTTCTGGTGTTCGCTGGCGGCGTAGCCACTCTCGTCACCCAGCACCACCACCGACAGCGAGGACAGCAGGCCGAACGCCGCGGCCACCGCGAACGAACGACGGGCCAGGTCCTTGTGCTTGTTGCGCAGCAGGAACAGCGCGCTGATCGCCATCACGAACACCGCACCGGTCACGTAGCCGGCACTGACGGTGTGCACGAACTTGGCCTGCGCCACCGGGTTGAACACCACCGCCATGAAGTCGACCACTTCCATGCGCATGGTTTCCGGGTTGAACACCGCACCGGTCGGGTTCTGCATCCAGCCATTGGCCACCAGGATCCAGATTGCCGACAGGTTGGTGCCCAGTGCCATCAGCCAGGTCACCATCAGGTGCTTGACCTTGCTCAGGCGGTTCCAGCCGAAGAAGAACAGGCCGACGAAGGTGGCTTCCAGGAAGAAGGCCATCAGGCCTTCGATCGCCAGCGGCGCGCCGAAGATGTCACCCACGTAGTGGCTGTAGTAGGACCAGTTCATGCCGAACTGGAATTCCATGACGATGCCGGTGGCGACGCCCATGGCGAAGTTGATGCCGAACAGGACGCCCCAGAACAGGGTCATCCTGCGCCAGATCTCCTTGCCGGTCATCACGTACACGCTCTCCATGATGGCCACCATGAAGGACAGGCCAAGGGTGAGGGGTACGAATAGGAAGTGGTACATCGCGGTCAGCGCGAATTGCAGCCGCGACAGTTCTACGACTGTCTGATCAATCATGGCCTGGCTACCTCGTTGGATAGTGCCGTTGCAGGTGGCGGGAAGGGTGGTCTACGACGTGAATGATGTGACCGACTACTTCAAACAGCCTTGATCCAGATCAATGTATGAACAGGTGCCCCGGTTGATCGTATGCCAACCTGATGAAGACTGCGACCGCCGGCCGCAGGGGCGGGCTATTGCCTGCGCCTACAATGCCGTGTCTCCCCCGTTGCCCGTGAAGACCTCTTGAGCGCTGCCGAAACGACCCCTGACGGCCTGTCCCCGGAAGCTGAAACCGCCCGCCAGCGGCGTGTGCGCACGGCCTGGCTGGCCGACCTGGCACGCTCCGCCCGGGGCCGCCAGCGCCTGGCTGCGCTGTGCATCAGCCTGTCCGGAGCGCTGTTGATCGGCCAGGCTGCCGCCATCGCCTGGCTGGTGCAGCAGGTGCTGGTGGAGCGCGTGCCGCTGGCCTCGGGACTGCCAGCGCTGGGTGGGCTGGCGGTGATCCTGGTGCTGCGCACGCTGCTGGGCAGCGCCACCCAGGCGGCTGCCGGTGACGTGGCCGACGCCGCACGCCTGGCATTGCGCGAACGCGTGTTCGCACGCCTGCTGGGCCAGGGCCCACTGTGGCTGCGCCAGCGCCGCACCGGCGAACTGGGCGAACTGATGCTGCATCACGGTGATGCGATCGAGAGCTATTACAGCGGCTTCCTGCCGGTGCGCACTGAAGTGGTGGTGGTGCCGCTGCTGATCCTGGCCGCTGTCGCCTGGGTCGACTGGGTGGTGGCGCTGATCCTGCTGTTCACTGCGCCGCTGGTGCCATTTTTCATGATGCTGGTGGGCTGGGGCGCCGAAGCGGCCGGCCGCGCGCAGCTGGGTGAGCTGGCACGCATGAGCGGACATTTCGCCGACCGGATCAAGGGCCTGGGCCTGCTACGCCTGTATGGCCGCGGCGAAGCTGAGCTGGAGGGGATCGAGGCGGCTGCCGAAGGCGTGCGCGTGCGCACCCTGAAGGTTCTGCGCATCGCTTTCCTCTCGTCCACGGTGCTGGAATTCTTCGCCTCGGTGAGCGTGGCGATGGTCGCGCTGTACCTGGGCCTGAGCTATCTGGGCATGATGTCGCTGCATGCAGCGGTGCCGACGCTGGGTGCGGGGCTGTTCTGCCTGCTGCTGGCACCGGAATTCTATGCGCCGCTGCGACGGCTGGCCGCGCATTACCATGATCGCGCCAATGCACTGGCCGCCGCCGCCGAAGTGGAGCGCCTGCTGCAGTCGCTGCCTGATGAGCAGGGCCTGATCGAGAACGAGGTTGCACCGCTGGCGGTGGAGCCGGCCGAGGCCGCCTTGCCGCCGCTGCAGGCACAAGGGCTGGTGCTGCGCCCGCTGGGCGCGCCGCAGGATGTGCTGCAGGATCTGGACCTGCGGCTGGAGCCGGGCCAGCGCCTGGCCCTGGTTGGTCCCAGCGGCTCCGGTAAAAGCACCCTGCTGGAAGCGCTGGCCGGCTGGCTGCCGCCGCGCGCCGGCAAGCTGCAGCTCCGTCCCGGTGTGCAGGTGGCCTATGCCAGCCAGCGCCCCTACCTGTTCCACGGCAGCATTGCCGACAACCTGCGCCTGGCCGATCCGGGTGCCAGCGATGCGCGTCTTCGTGCGGTGGCCGAGGCCGCGCAGGTGCTGCAGTTCGCACAGCGCCTGCCACTGGGCCTGGACACGGTGATCGGCGAACGTGGCTTCGGCCTGTCCGGCGGCGAAGCCCGTCGTATCGGCCTGGCCCGGTTGTTGCTGCGCGATCCGCAGGTGCTGCTGCTGGACGAACCCACCGCGTTCCTCGATGCCGATACCGAAGCGGCGCTTTTGCGCAGCCTGGCCGCTTATGCACGTGGCCGCAGCGTGGTGGTCGCCACCCACAGCCCGGCGGTGATCGCCTGGGCCGACCGTTGCCTGCTGTTGCCGGAAGGCCGCCTGGTCGAGCCTGCACAGGCGGTGCGCGCATGAGCCGTTCGCCTGATTCGCTGCGCGCGGTGTTCCTGCGCCATCGGCCGCGCCTGCTGCTGACCGTGCTGCTGCTGTGGACCACCATGCTGGCCGGCACCGCATTGCTGGGTCTGTCCGGTGGCTTCCTCACCGCCGCCGCGTTGGCTGGCGCGGCCGGCCTCGGCCAAGGCTTCAACTTCTTTTCACCGTCCGCTGGCATACGCGGGCTGACGATGGCGCGCATCGTGTCGCGCTATTTCGAGAAGCTGGTCGGCCACGACGCCACGCTGCGCATCGCCCGCGACCTGCGCGTGTGGTTCTTCCGCCGCGCGTTGCCGCTGGCACCCGCACGGTTGGGGGCTACGCGCACCGGCGACCTTCTGGCGCGCCTGCTCGGCGATATCGGTGAAGTGGACGGCCTGCTGGTGCGTGCGATCGGGCCGCTGGTGGCGTTGGGCGGATTGTCGCTGGTCGCGATCGTTTCGGCGGCACTGATCCTGCCGTCGGCCGCGGTGCTGATGGCGGTGCTGGCGCTGCTGATCGCCTTCGGCGTGCCCTGGCTGGGCGTGCGTGGCCATGACGACGAGGAGGCCGACCGTGCCGCGCATCGTGCCGCATTGCGTACCGCTGCATTCGAAGGGCTGGAAGGTGCGGGTGACCTGGCCGCGCTGCACGCCGATGCGGCCTGGCAGCTCAAGGTACGCGTAGCTGCCAAGCAGCTGGCCTCGCGTGATCGCCGCCGCCGCTGGCGCCTGATCGCGGCCTCGACGCTGCACGGTCTGGTCGCCGGGCTGGGGCTGGTGGCGATGCTGGCATTGGCCCTGCATGCGGCCGAACAGCAGCGCATCGCGCCGGAGATGGCCGCAGGCCTGGTGTTCCTGACCGTGGCGTTGATCGAGCTGTGGGCCGGCATGGGCCTGGCCTGGCAGTCGCTGCAGTCCGGGCGCATTGCCGCCGAGCGGTTGCAGGCCATCGTCGAGCAACCGCCGACGGTGGACGATCCGCAGGCGCCGCAGCCGGTACCGCAGGCCGCGCGCGTACAGTGGGATGACGTGCATTTCCAGTGGCCCGGTGCGGCGCGGCCGGTGCTGTCCGGCCTGCATCTGACCCTGGCGCCGGGCGAGCGCATCGCGATTCGCGGCGACAGCGGCAGCGGCAAGACCACGCTGTCCAGCCTGCTGCTGCGGCTGTGGGATCCGCAGCAGGGACGGCTGACCTACGGTGGCCGCGATCTGCGTGATTTCGCCCAGGCTGACTGGCACCGGCAACTGGCGTGGCTGCCGCAGAACGCGCCGGTGTTTGCCGGCAGCGTGGCCGAGAACCTGCGCCTTGGTGATCCCGATGCCAGCGACGCCGCGTTGTGGGCGGTGCTGCGCCGCGTGCGTCTGGGCGAATGGGCCGAGCGCAACGGCGGCCTGCAGGCCTGGGTGGGCGAGAACGGCGCGACGATGTCCGCCGGCCAGGCGCGGCGGTTGGCACTGGCGCGCGCGCTGCTGCGCAATGCGCCGATCCTGCTGCTGGACGAACCGACCGAAGGCCTCGACGTGGATACTGCACGCGCGCTGTTGCAGGACCTTTCCGGGTTGCTGGACGGGCGCAGCCTGCTGATGATCACCCACGATGATCTGCCTCAAGGCGTGGTCGATACGCAGTACAGATTGCGCGACGGGGTGTTGGTTCGCGAAGCGTGACGATGGTCCGGTAGTGCCGGCCGCTGGCCGGCAATTGGAGCGTCCGAGGAT
>NZ_JBMRFR010000011.1:0-122451 GCF_049384845.1 Stenotrophomonas sp. CASM101
GGGCGTGCGGGTCATGGGTATCTCCAGTGCGGGGATGCGGATGGCCGGGCTGTCCCTTGTATACCACTGGCGCCGTGAGCGTCGTGGCCCGAAGGTCCTGCGACCCCTGTGCGAGCGCGGCGGGATCGTCTAGGGTGGGCACGCCCGGGCAAAGCGTGCCCGTCTGCCTGCCAAGGACCTGCAATGAACACTGCCATGCCCCACAAGCCCTCCACCGCCTTCATCGCCGCCTCATGGGTGGCCCTGCTGCTGGGTGCGGTGGCCTACCTGATCGGCCTGTTCAATGCCACGATGGCGCTCAACGAGAAGGGCTACTACCTGACCCTGCTGCTGTTCGGCCTGTTCGCGGCGGTGTCGCTGCAGAAGAGCGTGCGCGACCGCGTCGAAGGCATTGCGGTGAGTGGCCTGTACTACGCGCTGTGCTGGTTCGCGTTGCTGTCGGCGCTGATGCTGCTGCTGGTTGGCCTGTGGAATGCCACGCTGGCACCGAGCGAGAAGGGCTTCTACGGCATGGCGTATGCACTGTCGCTGTTCGGCGCGGTGGCCGTGCAGAAGAACACCCGCGACCTGATCGCCGCCGGTGGTGGCGGGAGCAAGCACAGCGCGATCGTGCCGCCGCTGCCGGAACAGGAATGATCGATCCGGTGTAGAGCCGAGCCATGCTCGGCTCAGTCGAGCATGGCTCGACGTTACAGACGTGGTGCGAGAGCCGAGCGTAGGCCCGGCTCTACAGAAGCATGGCGCTATCGCTTCAACAGCGGGTCCGCCAGGTGCGCTTCGTCCCAGCCACGGCGCACGGCATTGCGTGCCTGCGCCCATTCCAGCCGGCTGCGGCCACGTTCATTGGCCCAGCGCGATTCCAGCTCGGCTTCGACCTGCTCGTAGGCGCGGATCATGTCCTGCGCACGCGCGGCGTGGCCGATGCGGTAGGCAGGCTCGTAGTCCTCGAAGAACAACTGGTCGTCGTAGTACGGCTCGGCCGTGTAGCGTTCGCGCCAGTAGTTGCTGACCGCGTCGCGCGGCGTGCTGTCGTCCGGTACGCGGCCGGGAATCTGGTACTCGGTCATGGAAGGCTCCGTTGTGGACGAAGCCTGATCGTGCCTGCGTGGCGGTTAACGGCCCGGTCCGGCAGCGTGATCACCAGATCAATCCGCCGGGCATGGCCCGGCGCTGTCGGTCATCCGGCGTCGGCATCCTTGCGCGGCAGCTTGTAGATCACCGCGCCGATGGCGAACGCGATCAGTGCAGCTGCGATGTTCTGCCAGCTGGCACTGGCGAACAGGGCCAGGCACAGCAGCAGCGCAAGCACCGGAATCAACGGCCCACCGGGCAGCTTCAACGCGCCCGGGCGGTCGGCGTAGCGCTTGGCCAGTACCAGTACCGCAGCGGCCGTTCCGATGTAGGCGAACAGGCGCGTGGTCATGGAAAGCAGGGCCAGCTGCACGAACGAACCGGACAGGGCCAGGCCCAGCGCGATCAGGCCTTGGCACAGGATCGACGCGGCCGGCGTGTGGAAGCGCGGATGCACCTGCGCCAGGATCTTCGGCCCATAGCCATCGCGGGCCAGTGCGAACAGGAAGCGCGGGCCCATCATCATCGTGTTGCTGTTGGTGCCGAGGATGGAGATGGTCGCGCCGACGGTCAGGATCAGCGCCAGTGCTTCGCCGCCGAAGCCGGCAGCGGCATCGGCCAGCGGCGTGGCCGAGCTGGCCAGGCCGGCCAGCGTGCCCTGTGCCACCACCTGCACCGCGCCGTAGATGACGGTGACGGTGATGATCATGGTGATCAGCGCGAACGGAATATCGCGACGCGGATTGCGGTACTCGCCGGCGGCGGCCGGGATGTTCTCGAAGCCGGCATAGGCGTACAGCAGCAGCAAGGCGGCCTCGCCCATGCGCTGCAGGTCATGCGGGTCCGGACGCTGGCCGGAGAAGGCCAGCTGTGGGTCGATGTAGAACGCACCGATGGCCACGAACAGCAGCAGCGGCAGCATCTTGCCGATCACCAGCACCACGCCGGTACGCGCGGCCGAGCGCACGCCGATGATGTTGACGCCGGTCAGGAAGCCCAGCGACACCACGATCACCGCGATGCGCCCCATGCCGGCACCGGCCCACGGCCAGAAACGCGCGACGGCATCGGCCAGCGCGTTGCTGAGTGCGGCCGCCGAGCTGATGCGGGTCAGCCAGATCATCCAGCCGATCTCGAAACCGGCGAAGCGCCCGAACGCCTCGCGTGCATACAGGTAGCTGCCGCCGGGTTCATCGAAGTAGCTGGCGGCCTGCGCATAGCACAGCACCAGCAAGGCCACGACGATGCCGGCGGCGACCACGCCCCACAGGCTGAAGGGGCCGAGCAGGGCGACGGTGGCGGCCGGCAGCAGGTAGATGCCGCTGCCGATCACATCGTTGATCGACAGGCCGACGATCTGCCAGCGGCTGACCGCGCGTTGCAGCTGCGGTTCGTCCTGTGCGCTCAATGGCCGTCTCCATTCAATGAAGGCAGCTCCCATTGCGCCTGCAGTCGCCTGTACTCGGCGCGCGGCAGCAGCACGAAACGCGGCGCGTCCTGCGGCCGCAGCCAGTCCAGCAGTGCCTGCATGCGTTCCTGCGGCATGGCCGTGCAGCCGGCGGTGGCCTCGCCGGGCTGGCGCCACAGATGGGCGAAGATGCAGCTGCCCTTGCCGGGCTGGTTGTCCGGGTTGTGGGCGATCACGAAGCCCTCCCGGTAGCGCACGTCGCCCTTGTTGTGCAGATCCAGCCGCATCGGCTCGGTGGAGCCCTTGACCGCTGCATTGCCGACCTTCTTTTCATCAACGATGCGGTTGTAGAACGGCGAACCGGGCACGTCCATGCAGTAGCTGCTGTCCAGCATCGGCTGGTAGGGCATGGCGGTGCCGCGGCGGGTGACGGCATAGCCGAACGCACTGCCGAGCGCGAATATGCCGGCCGGGCTGCGGCCATCGCCTTCCTGCTTTTGCGGGCCGTCGGCCTGCGCCGGGTGCAGGCCCAGGCCCCAGGCACTGCCGGTGCGGCCGAGCGCCACCGGGAACGCCTGTCCATGCGCGTGCCAGCCCTTGCCGTCGCGCACATAGGCCTGCAGTTGCCCCTGGGTGCTGTCCCAGCCTTCGCTGGTGACCACGATCAGCTGGCGCGCGCCATCCAGCGGCGCCGCGTGAACGGACACCGCCGTAGCAAGCAGCAGTGCAGCGGTAGCGAGACGGACCAGTGATTTCATCAACAGGTGCTCCGGTCAGGAATCCAGCAGGTGGTCGATCCGCTCCAGGTTCACCGCAAGCTGCTGCTGGCGGTCCGGATTGGTGTGGCAGAGCAGCACGAACAGGAAATCGAGCAGGGCGTGCATGGCGCTACGGTACAGCAGCTGCGCGACCTGCGGCGCGCGATCGTGCGCGCACACCACCAGCGCTGCGTCAGCATGCGCGCGCAGCGGGTTGGCGGTATGCCGGGTGATGGAAATCATCTTGCCCCCCATGTCCTGGAACTGGCGCGACAGCTGCGATAGCTGGGGCAGGTTGCCGAATTCGGAGAACACCAGCAGCGCATCCCCCGGGCGCGCGGCCGAGAGGTTGGCCAGCATCAGGATCGGGTCGGTGTGGGGTACCACCAGCAGCCCGAGCAGCGACAGCCGCATGGCAAACTCGCGGGCGAACAGGCCGTCGTCTCCCAAGCCGTATACGAACAGCTTGGGCGCACCGTCGAGCAGCTGCACGATGCGCTCGATCTCCGCGCGTGGATTGGCCTGGCGTGTTTCCTCCTCGGCCTGCGCCTTGCTGCGGCGCAGCGCCTCGCCCAGGCGCAGGTAGTCATCGCCGCTGTCGGGTTCGTCGGGCGCCTGCTGCGGATCGGCACCGGCGCGGGCGACGTCCTGGCCGATGGAGTACTTCAGGTCCGGGTAGCCCTTGAAGCCGAGCTTCTGGCTGAACTTCACCACGCTGGACTGGCTGATGCCGAGCGCACTGGCCAGCTGCTGTGACGAGTAGTCGCGCAGCAGGTGGGCGTTGTCGAGGATGAAGTCGGCGATGCGGCGCTCGATGGCCGACATCTGCCCGCGCTCGGTGCGGATCTTCAGCAGGGGCGGCATGCGGGGTGTCCGGGCATGTGTGGGCGCGTTGCGGCTGGCAGCGTAGAGCGTGTCATGGAATGGGTCGAGCGGGTTCCAGCCTCGAAGAGGTTACGGAGCGCGGTTGTTGCTTTTGACGTTGAGTCCGCCTTCAAGCGAGCCGGGCACCGCAGGTCCGGCGAGGGCGAAGAGGCGCGGGTGTCTGAGCGTAGCGAGTTCCCGCGCCGTCCCTCGACGGGCCGAGGAGCGCAGGGAACCGGTGCGTAGCACCGGCTCGCGGCCGGCGGAGCGTTTCTTCTGGTTACTTTTCTTTTCGCGAAAAGAAAAGTAACGCGCGACCCAGCGCCAGTGGCACGCAACGTCAGCCGCAAGGCAGAAATCAACCCACCATCTCCAGCCCACGCACTTCGGTGATGCCCAACCCCGGCACGTCGCTGATGCTGATCTCCGATTCGTTGAAATGCACGCCGCCGCTGACCGGGTCGAACTGGCCCAGCGAGGGACCGTCGAGGTCAACCTTGGTGATCACATCACTCTTGGCCACGGCCAGGTGCACGGCTGCGGCCACGCTGATGCTCGATTCGATCATGCAGCCGATCATGCACGGCACGCCGTAGATGCCGGCGATGTCGGCGATGCGGATCGCGTTGGACAGGCCGCCGGTCTTCATCAGCTTGATGTTGATGATGTCGGCTGCGCGCTGCTGGATCAGGTCCATCACCTGGCTGGGGCTGAACACGCTTTCGTCGGCCATCACCGGCGTGTTGACGCGGTCGGTGACGTACTTCAGGCCACTGATGTCCGCGGCCTTCACCGGCTGCTCCAGCAGCTCCAGTACCACGCCGGCTTCCTCCAGCGTGCGCATCGCATGCACCGCCTGCTTGGCGGTCCAGCCCTGGTTGGCATCCAGGCGCAGCAGGGCGCGGCCTTCCACGGCGGCATGGATCGCCTTGACCCGTTCGATGTCCAGCCCGATGTCCTTGCCGACCTTGATCTTCAACGACTCGAAGCCGCGTTCGATCGCCGACAACGAATCGGCCACCATCTTGTCGATGTAGTCCACGCTGATGGTGATGTCAGTGGTGATCACCGGGTCGCCGCCGCCGAGCATCTGGTACAGCGGCGCACCGTGCAGCTGCGCCCACAGGTCGTACAGGGCGATCTCCACCGCGGCCTTGGCGCTGGTGTTGCGCTCCATCGCGGTCTGCACCAGCGTGCACAGGTGGTTGAGGTTGACCACGTCCTGGCCGATCAGGCGCGGGGCGATGAAGTGGCGGATCGCCTCGATGATCGAGCCGTGCGTATCGCCGGTGATCACGGCGGTGGCCGGGGCTTCACCATAGCCGGTGTTGCCGCTGTCGGTGCGGATCAGCACCACCACGTCTTCCACGGTTTCCACCGTGCGCAGCGCGGTCTTGAACGGTGTCTTCAACGGCACGCGCAGCATGCCCAGTTCGATGGCGGTGATCTTCATTCGGGAGTCTTGGCCCGCAGGCGCTGGATGTTGGTGATGCGGTCGATGTAGCGGACGGTGTCGCTGGCCATCATCGGCTCCAGCGGCGTGACCGAAACACCATTGAGATGGGCCTGCACGCGCGTGCCGTCGGCACCGAACCAGCTGCCGCCCGCCGTATCGTGGATCACCCAGGTGCGGCCGTCGACGTGGCCGATGGCCATCATCACGTGGCCGGGGATGTAGACCAGGTCGCCGACCTGTAGTTCGGTGACCGCACGGTCGCGCGCGGCCTTGCCGACCTTCTCGGTGAACGGCAGGCGATCCAGTGCCGGGCTGACCGCCTGTGCACTGGTATTGCGCGGCAGCAGCACGCCGAAGCTGCGGTAGATCTCGGAAACGAAACCGCTGCAGTCGCGCGTGTCGTAGTCGTGGCCCCAACCGTAGCGCTCGCCGAGGAACTTGAAGGCCTGCTGCAGCAGCAGGCGCGGGGTCAGTGGCAGGTAGTCGGCGGCGGTGTCCTGCGAGCGCGGCAGCAGCGCCGGCACCAGCTTCAGGCGACCATCGGCTTCCCGCACCGGCAGCTGCACCACCCACGAGGCGTGGGCCTGCTGGCCGTTCACTGGTTCGGCGGCGGGCCAGTCGGCCAGCACCGGCAGGCGCACGCCCATGTCCAGCTGCAGGCGCGATACGCGCGGCTCCTCCGGGGTATAGGCGGTCTGTGCGGTGGCGCCGGTGACGATCCGGTACGGTCCCTTCGCGCCATAACCGAGCACCGTGGCCTTGTCGCCGCTGGCGATGGCGTCGGCTTCGATCCACGCGCTGTAGCGCTCGCTGTGCACGAACAGCCAGCGGCCGTCGGCGCTGCGGTGGACCACGGCGACCTTGTCGCCGGGGAACAGTGCCGATTCCTGGAAGCGGTCGATGTCGGTGTCACCGGCAGTGCTGAAGACCCGCTCGCGGGTGGGGAAGGTACGCAGTGCCGCGCGCTTCACCACCAGCCCGTAGGCCGGTGCCACCTTGGCAGGGATCGCATCGAGGCCGAGGTTGGCTTCGATCGCGCTGCGCAGCGCGGGTGCGATCGCCTGGCCCTTGTCGTTGTAGAGGGCGCGGGTGGGCCAGCTCGACAGCGCGGTGATGCTGGCGCGAACCGTCGCCGCATCAAGCTGGGCGGGCAGTGCGGCGATGTCCTGGATGTGGCTGTCCTGCGCCCGCATCCGCGCGTTCTGTGCTTCGATCTGCGCGCGATCCAGAATCGGCGCATCGGCGTTGTCCAGGCGCGCGGCCCAGTACTGCGGGGTCAGATAGGCCTCGTGCAGGCCGATCACATAGGGCAGCGGCGCACCCGGGTCGGGCCGTGGGGCCGCCTGTGCAAAGGCCGGAGCGGCCAGCAGGCACAGGGCCAGGGTCAAGCGGCGCGGCCAATGCCGGTGCCGTTCGCGGAAAGCCAGGCTCATGCGGTGCACACCCTCCTCGAATGCCTGTTGGAATATTTATTCCTTTCGGCATGGAAAGCAAGAATAAATTATTGACCGGCATCCCGGCCCGTGTTACACAGCCATTACCACCCGCGCTGGGGAAGTGTCGCTGTGGATCCTGCCGTTCGCAAACCGCGTCTGACTGCCGCCGCCGGCCTGGGTGCCGTGTTGCTGCTGTGGGTGTCGGCCACGCACGCGACGGATGGGCATAGCAGCCAGCAGCGGGCGCGCCAGACGCAGGTGATCGACCTGATCGACAGCGGTCGCTTCAGCGATGCCGAAGCGCTGCTGGCAACGGCAGGCGATACCACCGAGGGGACCTTCCAGCGCGAGCGCATGCGCCGCATCCGCCTGGATTTTTCCCTCGACGAGGCCGCGGCCAAGGCGGCCGTGCGCCGCTGGATTCCCGATCTGACCGACGAGGAGTTTGCGCGCTGGGACCAACTCGGCCTGATCGAGCATCTCGATACCGATGGCGAGCGTTGGTACTTCAAGCGCGCACCGTCGAACCTGTTCCTGCTCAGCGACGAAGCACGCGCGCGCCGCCGCACGGATGCACCGATGCCGCCTCCGGGCCCCAACGAAGTGCTCAACGCCCACCACGCAGGCGTGGTTGCCGCGGCCGAACAGAGTGGCCAGGCGTCGGTACTGCCGCAGCGCTACGAATTCACCCAGTCGCTCACGGTGAAATCCGATGTGGTGCCCGCCGGTGAAACGATCCGCGCGTGGATTCCGTACCCGCGCGAGATCCCCGGGCAGCAGGAACAGGTGCAGTGGCTGGGCAGCACCCCGGGCAAGGCGCGGGTGGCACCGGCCAGTACCCTGCAGCGCACCGCGTACCTGGAAGCCAAGGCAGTGGCTGGGCAGCCGACGCGCTTCGAGATCCGCTACGCGGTCACGATCCTCGCCCGGCATACCGCGATCGACCCGGCCAAGGTACAGCCAACCCCGGCTGATCCGGCCTTGAAGCCCTATCTGGCCGAGCAGCTGCCGCATGTGCGCTTCACCCCGGCGCTGAAGCTGTTCTCCGACCAGGTACTGCAGGGCGAGACACGTCCGTATGAAGTGCTGCGCAAGCTGTTTGCTGCCGTGGATCGCATTCCCTGGGCCGGTGCGCGCGAATACTCCACGCTCAGCAACATCAGCGATTACGCGCTGCATGCCGGCCATGCCGACTGCGGCCAACAGACCCTGCTGCTGATCGCGCTGCTGCGCATGAACGGCATTCCCGCGCGCTGGCAGTCGGGCATGGTGTTCTCCGGCGATGGCAGCGGCTACAACAACCTGCATGACTGGGGGCAGGTCTACCTGGCGCCGTATGGCTGGCTGCCGATGGACGTGACCACCGGCGCGCTTGCCAGCGATGTGCCTGCACTGCGCGATTTCTACCTGGGTGGCCTCGACGGCTACCGCATCGCCTTCAACGACGATTTCGGCCAGCCCTTCGTGCCGGCCAAGCAGCACTTCCGCTCGGAAACGGTCGACTCGCAGCGCGGCGAGGCCGAGTGGGCAGGCGGCAACCTGTACTTCGACCAATGGAGCTACGACTTCCAGTGGCGGGTACTGCCAGCCAGGCAACGCTAGCGCGACACACCGCATTCCACACCATTCAATTCTTGCAGGAGAGAGCAGGGGATGAAGGCTTACAGCATCAAGCGGGCGGCGTTGTGCGTCGCCCTTGGGGCGTGTCTGGGCGTAGTGCTGCCCGGCATCGCGATGGCACAGAACGTGAGCGGCGCAGTTGCCGGCCGTGCAACCGCGGGCGACCAGGTGACCGTGGTCAGCAACAGTACGGGTCTGACCCGTACCGTCACCGTCGGCGCCGACGGCAGCTACCGCCTCGGCCAGCTGCCGGTAGGTGACTACCAGCTGCAGCTCAGCCGCGATGGCCAGAAGCTGGGCGATCAGATTGCTGTCAGTGTGGCAGTAGGCGGAACCACCACGGTCAACCTGGCCAGTGGCGGCGGCGTCACCAATCTCGATGCGCTGCAGGTGGTCGGCACCCGCGTGGTCAACCGCGTGGATGTCTACTCCACCGAGACATCCTTCAACATCAACCGCCAGGAGATCTCGCGGCTGCCGGTGGCGCAGGACCTGTCTGCGGTCGCGCTGATGGCGCCGGGCGTGGTCGGCGGCAACTCGTCATTCGGCGGCCTGTCATTCGCTGGTTCATCGGTGGCCGAGAATGCGGTCTTCATCAATGGCCTGAATGTCACCGACATGTATACCCGTCGCGGCTTCAGCACCGCGCCGTTCGCCTTCTTCAAGGAGTTCCAGGTCAAGACCGGTGGCTACTCGGTCGAGTTCGGCCGCTCCACCGGTGGCGTGATCAATGCGGTGACCCGTTCGGGCAGCAACGAATTCGAGGGCGGTGTTGAAGTCACCGCCGAGCCCAGTGCGTGGCGCGCCAGTGGCGGCGATCATTTCCACCGCGACGGCACCCCGCATTCCTATGGCAGCCGCGACAACAACTCCTTCCTGAAGACCAACGTGTGGGGCTCCGGCCCGATCGTCAAGGACAAGCTGTTCCTGTTCGCGATGTACGAAGACCGCAGCGACAAGGGACACAACACCTCGTCCGATGGCAGTACCTGGTTCAAGAACGACTCCGGCAACGGCTTCTGGGGCACCAAGCTGGACTGGAACATCAACGACAACCACAGCCTGGCGCTGCTGGCGTTCTCGGATGAGGGCGATGTCACCAATGCGTCGTACGGTTACAACTGGAACGCCGACCAGCTCGGCGCCTGGGGCGGCGATTCGGTCACCGAGACCGGCGGCCGCAACTGGTCGGCCACCTACACCGGCCACTTCGGACAGAACTTCACCGCGCGCGCCATGGTCGGCCAGAACAACCAGCGTGCGTTCACCAATTCATCGCTGGATCAGGCCTGCAGCCCCGTGTTCACCGACAGTACCTACGGCCCGCGCCTGGGCAAGCTGCAGGGCCTGCGCGCAGGCTGCCACCCCACGGGCACGGCAGTGGCCGAGCGTGACGATACCCGTGACGTGGCGCGACTGGACTTCGAATGGCAGCTGGGTGACCACCTGCTGCGCTTCGGTGTCGACCGTGAGCTGATGACCACAAAGCAGTCCACCCGCTACCCCGGCCCGACCGAACTGAGCTACACCGCCTACGTGGCGCGCCCCGGCGATGAAGTCTGGGACGGTGCCAATGCCTACGTACCGGCTGGCGTTACCGAAATGCTGCGTGCGCGCAACCGCAAGTCGGGCGGCACGTTCGAGACCGAAGCCAATGCGCTGTACGTGGAAGACATCTGGAACATCACCCCGAACCTGATGCTGAACCTGGGCGTGCGCTGGGACCGTTTCGAGAACCGTACCGCCGCCGGCAAGGCGTTCATCAAGATGGATGACCTGATCGCACCTCGCGTCGGCTTCTCGTGGGACATGCGCGGTGATGGCAGCACCAAGCTGTTCGGCAACGCCGGCCGCTACTACCTGCCTGTCACCAACAACATCAACGTGAATTTCGCAGGTGGCCTGACCGACGAGTACAGCTACTACGTGCTCAATGGCTGGGAGCGGAAAACCTCGCCGACCGGCTCACCGTACATGGCACCGGTCGTCGGTCAGCAGATCGGGCCGACCGACACCCGCATGAACACCGGCGGTGCCGACCTGCGCCAGAGTGTGGATCGCGACCTCAAGGCGGTCTACCAGGACGAGTACATCCTGGGCTTCCAGAACATGATCAACCAGGCATGGTCGTGGGGCGTCAACGCCACCTATCGACGCATGACCCGTGCGCTGGACGACATCCGCATCAATTACACCCCATGCGGCCCGACCCCCAGCACGCTGTGGCCGATCGCCAACCCGGGCGAGAGCCTGACGATCTGGGGCGACAAGAGCATCGGCTGCGCCACCGAAGGCTGGATCACCATTGACACCGCCAACAGCGGCTATCGGAAGGGCGGCAGCGGCGAGGTGATCGGTTACTCCAAGCCCAAGCGCACCTACAAGGCACTGGAATTCCAGATCGACCGTGCCTGGGACGAGAAGTGGATGTTCAACGCGTCCTACCTGTGGTCGAAGAGTGAGGGCAATTTCGAAGGCCCGGTGAATTCCGATACCAACTACGGCGACACCGGCATGGTCCAGTTCTGGGACCATCCGGCCACCAACGAGCGCTATGGCGTGCTGTTCAACGACTTCCGCCACCAGTTCAAGCTGCGTGCCGCTTACGCGCTGAACAAGCAATGGTCGTTCGGTACCACACTGCAGGTGCAGTCCGGTGGCCCGATCACTGCCTACGGCGTGATGTGGCCAAACGATTCCATCGCCGGTGGCAGTACTTCCAGCGAGGGTAGCGGCGGTGGTACCGGCTGGCTGTGCGTGGCCAACTGTTCCGGCCCGTACAACCAGCGGCAGTTCGAGTACAGCCCACGCGGTGCGTTCGGTCGCCTGCCGTGGACCTGGACCATGGGCGCCAACGTGACCTGGCGTTTGCCGGTGGAGGGCATCGATCTCAGTGCACGGCTGTCGGTGTACAACCTGTTCAACAACCAGAAGACCATCAACGTGCACCAGCGCTATGAAGCGCAGCCCGGCCAGTACCGCGAAGCGACGTTCGCCACCGGGACGCGCTGGCAGGCCCCGCGCTACACCCAGCTGGTGGTGACCTGGAACTTCTGAGGCCACGATCCGCGCCGCCCACCGTGACGGCGCGGGCAATGGAGGGGCTGCGCGCATGTACCACCTGCTGATCGTCGCGGCGGCACTGGCCGCACCGTCCGCTTCGCCGACCGATATCGCCTCCCTCGATGCCGACGTCGCCGCTGTGGTCCAGCACGAGCACCTGCCCGGGCTGGCCATGGCGGTGGTCGACAACGGGCAGGTGGTCTATCGCCACGCCGAAGGCGCGCGTGGCGACGGCGGCCGCATCGACCAGGACACGCTGTTCAAGATCGCCTCCAACAGCAAGGCGATGACCGCCGCGCTGCTGGCGCGACTGGTGCAGCAGGGCAAGCTGCGCTGGCAGGATCCGGTGCAGCAATATCTGCCGGGCTTCCGCATGCACGATGCGTGGGTGGGCGAGCAGATGCAGGTGCGCGACCTGCTGATCCACAACAGCGGCCTGGGCCTGGGCGCCGGTGACCTGATGCTGTGGCCGGAACCGAACGCGTTCACCCGTGCGGACATCATCGCGGGGCTGGCGCACCTGAAACCGGTCAGCAGCTTCCGCAGCCGCTACGCCTACGACAACCTGATGTACGTGGTGGCCGGGGAAGTGGCGGCGGCAGCGGGTGGCAAGCCGTACGACCAGCTGATGCGCGAGCAGGTGTTCGAACCACTGGGCATGACGCGCTGCCAGGTGGGGGCGTGGTCGGTGAAGCGCGTGGGCAACGTGGCGCAGCCGCATGCCTGGCGCGGTGATCGCAACGCGGTAGTGAACGCGGATGGAGCGATCAGCCCGGACCTGCCGTCGATGGCGGCCGGCGGCATCCGTTGTTCGCTGCGCGACATGACGCGCTGGATGCAGGTGCTGCTCGATCCCGCCCTGGCACCTGGCTGGTTGGACGCTGAGCAGCGCCGTACGCTGTGGACCCTGCACATGCCGATGGCGCTGGGTGAACGCCAGCGGCGTTGGGACAACGCGCATTTCCATGGCTACGGCTATGGCTGGCGGGTGTCGGACATGGATGGGCAGTGGAAGGTGGCGCACACCGGCACCCTATCGGGCATGTACTCGTCGCTGGCACTGTTGCCTGACCGCAAGGTGGGCGTGGTGATGCTGATCAACGGTGAAGGCGAGGATGCGCGCACCGCATTGATGCAGGCCGCACTGAAACGCTTCACCGCCCCCAATGATGCGCGCCCGGCGATGGAATACCTGGCCGAACTGAAGGCGGACCAGGCCGCTCGTGCGGCAACCGGGCACCAGCGGCCGCCGACGTTGGACGCGCGGCAGGCGTCGGCTTCCGATCTGCCGCGTTGGCAGGGACGCTACAGCGATCCCTGGCTGGGGCCCGCATCGCTGTGCCCAGGCAAGGACGGCCTGCGCTTCAGCGTGGACAAGTCGCCCCGCCTGCAGGGGGCCGTGCTGCAGCTGCAGGGGCGCTGGCTGCTGCGCTGGGATACGCTGGGTGACGATGCACAGGCGTGGCTGCGGCCGGGCGAGGGCCCGGCACCGACACTGGACCTGCGCGCCATCGATCCGGACATCGACTTCAGCTATGACTTCCAGGACCTGCATTTCACTCGTACTGGCGATTGCCCTGGCGGCGACCACCGGCGCCGCTGAGCCACCGCGCGTTTCACCGGCCACCGACGCGGCCAGCGCCGGACTGGTGGAGATCCGCACGCTGTCGCCGCGAATCGACCTGGATATCCGCTATGCGGGTGCCAACAACTTCACCGGCGCGCGTGTGCCAGGCTACGAGGCGCCTTCGTGCTACCTGCTGGCGCCGGTGGCGAAGGCGCTGGCCGAGGTGGAACAGGACCTGCGCGCCGATGGCTTCGGCCTGCGCCTCTACGACTGCTACCGGCCGGTGCGTTCGGTGCAGGCGTTCATGGCCTGGGTGAACGATCCGCGCGAGCTCTCGCGCAAGGCGCAGCAGTACCCGGATCTGGACAAGCCACGCCTGCTGGCTGACGGCTACATCGCCGAGCGCTCCGGCCACAGCCGCGGTGCCACGGTGGATCTGGGCCTGCTGGATTGCCGCAGCGGTGCATGTGCGCCGTTGGACATGGGCACCGACTTCGACTTCTTCGGGCCACGTGCGCATACGCAGACGAGCGGGCTGAGCACTGTGCAGCAGGCGAACCGCCAGCAGCTGGTGCAGGCGATGGCGCGCCGTGGCTTCGTCAACTATCCGCAGGAGTGGTGGCATTACACCCTGCAGCCCGAACCGGATTCCGGCACCGCGTACGACGTCCCGGTACGGTAGGGGCATCGGCAGGGCTGCGCCCTGCACCCGCGGTAGTGCCGGCCGCTGGCCGGCAACATCAGACGCAACAGCAACAGCGTGCATTCCGTGGGATGGCGGGGTGGGTCCGGTTTCGGGGGACGCTGCAAGTACGTCCATGTAAGCTCGGTCGCCGCATCCATGCGGCTCACGCCCCCGCAACCGGACCCACCCCGCCTTCGACAGTTTCCCGCGTGGTCCGTTGTAGAGCCGAGCCCATGCTCGGCTGCTCCTTGTTCAATCGTCGAGATATTCGATTTGGATGGAGATTCATCCACGCATGGCGTGGATCTACCGTGGCTACCGGATCGGGTCCGGGGCAGATCCCTTACACTGGCCGCCTCTTCATCCCTGCCCACCCGATGAACCTTCCTCTGCACTTCGGCCTGCTCGGTACCCTGGAAGCCGGCGCCATCGCCATGCTGGTCGGGCTGCTGGTGTACTTCCTGTGGTCGCAGCTGTGCCGGCTCCTGCACTGGACAGCGGGGCATGCGATCGGCTGGTCCTGCGTCATCGCCGTGATCATCTCCGCCGGCATCGATGCATGGAAGCTGTTCTACATGGGCATCGTGCGGCTGGAATCGCCGCTGTACGCGCGCATCTTCCTGGCCACCATCCACGATCCCAACGAGCTCGGCAGCCGTGTGGTGCTGGAAATCGCCGGTGCGCTCGCCGGTGTTGCTCTTGCATGGGTGTTGTTCAGTTCGCGGTCATCGGAAAAAACCGTCGACTGACGCAGGTTTTTCGTTGCCTGCCGGTTAAATGCAGAGGCGCTGAATGCGCATCTTATGAGCCACTCACTTCACCCTAACCACCGCGCTAAAGCATGCGTGGAGGCCAGTGGTTAATCGCGCGTGTGGGCGCCGGTCGCGGCGCAAAATCGATTCAGAAACGCGGTGGCAGGGTAGGTGCCGTGCGGAATCAACACGCCGCGCAACACCACCCAATCGGTAGGAGACACCCCTGATGACTATTCGCAACCGCAAGCCCCTGATCGCCCTGATCGTCGCCGCCGGCAGCGTGCTGGCCATCCCGGCGATGGCCCAGTCGGCCAAGCAGCAGGCCGCGCAGGCACAGAACGAGGCCGCCCAGGCGCAGCAGGCAGCGGCACAGGCGGGCCAGGCGGCTGACCAGGCAACCAATGCGGCCGCATCGGCCTCGGCCCAGGCCAACGGCGGTGGCCAGACCTGGGCCAGCATCGATACCGATGGCAACGGCACCATCAGCAAGACCGAGGCGCAGGTGAACGCCGGCCTGGCCCAGGTGTTCGACCAGGCCGATACCAACAAGGACGGTGAGCTGAGCGCCGATGAGTACAAGGCCTATGTGGCCGCCCAGCAGGCCGGCGCCGGCGGCGCAGCGCAGGGTGCGCAGGGCAGGTAAGACCCGTATCGGGGCGTATGGGAAACCGGGCGGCTTCGGCCGCCCGGGTTTTTTTCGTCACCACGGCCCCTGTATCCTTGCGCGATGAACACCTCCACGCCTGCGCCGTCGCGCGCCATCGGCCTGGTCGGTTTTGACGGTGACGATACGCTGTGGAAGAGCGAGGACTACTACCGCAAGGCCGAGCAGGATTATCTTGACCTGCTGTCGCGCTACGTCGACGTGCATGACACCCAGACCGCGCGCCACCTGCTGGAAGTGCAGCAGCGCCACCTGGGCACCTTCGGCTACGGCGTCAAGAGCATGACCCTGTCGATGATCGAAGCGGCCATCGACATCACCGGCCAGCGCATCGAGGCCAAGGACATCCAGCGCATCCTGGAGATTGGCCACGACACCCTGCGCCACCCGGTCGAGCTGATCGACGGTGTGCGCGAAGCGGTCGCGGCCATCGCCGAGCACTACCCGGTGGTGCTGATCACCAAGGGCGACCTGTTCCACCAGGAAGCGAAGATCAAGGTCGCCAACCTGGCCGAGCTCTTCCCGCGCATCGAGATCGTTTCCGAGAAGGACCCGGAGACCTACGCCCGCGTGCTGGCCGAATTCGACCTGCCGATGCAGCGCTTCGTGATGGTCGGCAACTCGCTGCGCTCGGACATCGAGCCGGTGGTCACCCTGGGTGGCTGGGGCGTGCATACCCCGTACGCAGTGACCTGGGCCCACGAGACCCAGCATGGCGTGGCCGACGACGAACCGCGCATGGTCACTGCCGATACCGCCCACGACTGGCCGGCCGCACTGGCGGCGATCGAGGCCAAGGCCGCTGCGGCCTGACAGGGCCCGTCGGCTGCGGCAGAATCGGAGCATGAACCACCGACTGCGCGCGCTGATGTTGTCCCTGCTGTTGGCGCCGGCCACCGTGCTGGCCCAGCAGACCGCCGAGCGCTCAAGCGCCTACGAAGTGGACACCGGCGACAGCTGGGTCGATGCCCAGCTGCGGGACATCAACCATTACGCCGAACGCTACCCCGACGCTTTCCTCGACGAAGTGTCGCGCTATGCCGACGTGCCGCGTGGCTACATCAGCGCGCTGTTCACCACCCACGGCTGGCAGGCCGGAGACATCTATTTCGCCTGCTTCTGGGCCAAGGCCAGTGGCCAGACCTGCCGCGACAGCGTGCGTACCTTCAGCCAGGACCCGGAGGGCGGCTGGGAGGCGGTGGTCAAGCGCATGCCCACCAAGCCGGACAATCTGCACTACCGGTTTCCTTATGTTGCTCTGCGTATCGCCGCCGCCGGGCGCTCCGGCGACAATACGGGTCCGAGCTGTTCCCCGTTCCCGTAATCGAGTGACTGATGAGCGCCTCTTTCGTTTCGCCTGATGTGATCCGCCGCCTGTTCGCGCAGGCCATGTCCCGCATGTACCGCACCGAAGTGCCGCTGTACGGCACGCTGGTGGAACTGGTGGAGCGGATCAACGCGCAGGTGCTTGCCCATGACCCGGCGCTGGCCGCGCAGCTGCAGCGCAACGACGAGCGTGCGCGGCTGGATGAAGAGCGTCATGGCGCGATCCGCGTCGGCACCGCGCAGGAGCTGGCGACGCTGCGCCGCCTGTTCGCGGTGATGGGCATGTACCCCGTCGGCTACTACGACCTGTCGGTGGCCGGCGTGCCGGTGCACTCCACCGCGTTCCGCCCACTCACCGGCGCGGCGCTGGCACAGAATCCGTTCCGCGTGTTCACCTCGCTGCTGCGCCTGGAACTGATCGAAGATGAAGCGCTGCGTGCCGAGTCGGCGAAGATCCTGTCACGCCGCCGCATCTTTACCGACGGCGCACTGGCACTGATCGAGCAGGCCGAGCGTGACGGCGGCCTGTCGCAGGCCGATGCCGAGCGCTTCGTCGATGAAGCACTGGAAACCTTCCGCTGGCATGGTGACGCCACGGTCGACCTGCCGACCTACCGCGCGCTGCACAACGCCCACCGGCTGGTGGCCGACGTGGTCAGCTTCCGTGGCCCGCACATCAACCACCTGACCCCGCGCACGCTGGACATCGACGCGGCGCAGGCGGCAATGATCGAGCACGGCATGGCGGCCAAGGCGGTCATCGAAGGTCCGCCGCGCCGTGCCTGCCCGATCCTGCTGCGCCAGACCAGCTTCAAGGCCCTGGAAGAAGCCGTTCATTTCCCGGATGCCGAAGGTGGTGACGCCGGCACGCATACCGCGCGCTTCGGCGAGATCGAACAACGCGGCCTGGCGCTGACCCCGAAGGGCCGCGCGCTGTACGACCAACTGTTGTCGCAGGCCCGCGACGCCGGTGGCGAAGGCAGCACCGGCGGCGACTACGGCCAGCGCCTGCAGGCGGTGTTCGCCAGCTTCCCGGATGACCATGACACGCTGCGCCAGGAAGGCCTGGGGTATTACCGCTACCAGCTGACCGACGCCGGCCGCGCCGCGCCGGAGCGCGTGGCCGATCTTCCCGCTGAAGTGCTGGTGGCCGCCGGCCTGGCGACGGCTGACCCGATCGTATACGAGGATTTCCTGCCGGTCAGCGCCGCAGGCATTTTCCAGTCGAACCTGGGTGGCGAAGAACAGCGCGCCTATGCCGCGCATGCCAACCGCGAGGCCTTCGAGCAGGCATTGGGCGTGGCGGTGAACGACGAGTTCGAGATCTACGAGCGGCTGCAGGCCGAATCGCTGGCGGCGCTGCGCACCGCGTGAAGGTAGAGCCGGCCGCTGGCCGGGCGCACCGTGTGAGGTAGAGCCGGGCGCTGGGCGGGGGGATGGGGAGGCGGGCTTCCCCTACAGCCGGCCAGCGCCCGGCTCTACCCGATGTCCGGACCCGGGGTCAGCCCTTCATCGTTCCCGTATCCAGCCAGCGCTCGTGCCACGACAGCGCTTCCGGCAGCAGATGCGGGGTGTGCTTGCCGTAGCTCTCGCGGCTGGCACGGTCGAAGTAATCCTGCAACTGCGGGCGGAAATCCGGGTGCGCGCAGTTGTCGATCAGCACCTGCGCGCGCTTGCGCGGGGTCAGCCCGCGCAGGTCGGCCAGGCCCTGTTCGGTGACGATCACCGACACATCGTGCTCGGTGTGATCGACATGGCTGGCCATCGGCACGATCGCCGAGATGGTGCCGTTCTTGGCGGTGGACGGGCTCAGGAACGCTGACAGGAAACCATTGCGGGCAAAGTCACCCGAACCGCCGATGCCGTTCATGATGCGCGTGCCCATCACGTGCGTCGAATTGACGTTGCCGTAGATGTCCACCTCGATCATGCCGTTCATGCCGATGCAGCCCAGGCGGCGCACCAGTTCCGGATGGTTGGAGATTTCCTGCGTACGCATGATGATGCGCTCGCGGTAGAAATCGATGTTCTCCTTGAACGTCTCGTTGGCCTGCGGGCTCAGCGCGAAGCCGGTGCACGAGGCGTAGCTCAGCACGCCATCGCGCAGCAGGTCGAGCATGCCGTCCTGGATCACTTCGGTGAACGCGGCCAGGTCGCGGAAACCGCTCTTGGCCAGGCCTGCCAGCACGGCATTGGGGATGTTGCCCACGCCCGACTGCAGCGGCAGCAGGTTCGCCGGCAGGCGGCCCTTCTTCACCTCGTGCTTGAGGAACTCGATCAGGTGCGAAGCGATCTGTTCGCTGGTTGCATCGATCGGGCTGAACGGGCTGTTGCGGTCCGGGCCGTTGGTGCGCACCACGGCCACGATCTTGTCCGGGTCGCAGCGCAGCGCGGTGTCGCCGATGCGGTCGTTGGCGTTCACCAGCGGAATCGGCTTGCGGTGCGGCGGCAGCGCGGTGCCGTAGTAGATGTCGTGCATGCCGTCGACGCCGGCCGGCTGCCATTCGTTGACCTCGACGATCACCTTCTTCGCCAGGTCCAACCAGGTCTTGTTGTTGCCGACCGAGGTGGAGGGCACCAGCGAGCCATCTTCGCGGATGGCCGAGACTTCGATCACCGCAGTATCGATCTCGCCGTAGAAGCCGAACCACACGTGCTGGGCAACGTGGCTGAGGTGGATGTCGATGTAATCCAGCTTGCCCTCGTTGATACGGTTGCGCGCGTCCGGGTCGCTCTGGAACGGCATGCGCATGGCGATGCCATCGGCCTTGGCCAGCGCGCCATCGAGTTCCGGCGCGGTCGACGCGCCGGTCATCAGCTTGATCTGGAAGGGATTGCCCTGGGCGTGCACCGCTTCGATGCGGCGGGCCAGTTCCACGGGAACGGCCTTGGGATACCCGGAGCCGGTAAAGCCGCTCATGGCCACGGTTTCACCGGGCTGGATCAGCGCGGCTGCGGCCTCGGCGGAGACCACGCGGTCACGGAGACGCGCGTTGGCGATGCGATCAACAGACATGACGACAGTGTTTCTGGGGGGAATCCCGATTATCGGCCATCCTCATCCGTACGGGGGGTTCTACCTTCGTGGAATGGCTTTTCCCCCAAGGGGCTCACCCATACCCATCGGTTCTGTTTTGCAGTGCAGCGTGCAAAGTGCTTTCGCAGCCCGCACGATGGCCCTGCATCCCGACGTGGGGGAGGGAGCAGAGCCCGCTGGCAGTTCGCTGCAAGCGGGCTTTTTTATTGCCTGTCGCCCAGTATGAATGCGCGGCCTCCATTATCGGTAGTGCCGGCCGCTGGCCGGCGACTGCAGCAACCTTCGGCAGGATCATGGGATCTGCCGGCCAGCGGCCGCCACTACCGGGTCCGTCGCGTCCCGACCGGGTCGATACAATCCGCCCATGACCCTCGCCCCCGCTGACCTGCCCGCCTCCCTGCAGCCCCTTGTCGACCGCGCCCTGGCGCGCCTGGCCCAGGTCCTGCCCGAGCCCGTTCCTGCCGAACTGCTGCCGCTGCTGACCCGACTGGCGGTGGCCAGCGACTTCGCGCTGGACACCCTGGTGCGGCAACCGGCGCTGCTGGCGCAGCTGGCTACCCCCGGCTGCCCGCCGATCCCACCACCGGTGCTCGATCCGCTGCAGCCCAGCGACTGGCCGGCGCAGATCCGGCGCTGGCGTACTGCCATGTCGACGCGGCTGATCTGGCGCGACCTGGCTGGGCTGGACGACGTGGCGCAGACGCTGGCTGGCGCCACCATCCTGGCCGAGGACTGCCTGCGGCTGGCGCTGGACGCGCTGCAGCAGGAATTCGCCCAGCGCCAAGGTGTGGTCCGCGATGGCGAAGGCGCCGCGCAGCAGCTGGTGGTGTTCGGCCTCGGCAAGCTCGGCGGCGGCGAGCTCAACTTCAGTTCCGATATCGACCTGGTCTACGCCTACCCGCACGGCGGCGAATCCGACGGCCCGCGCGCGCTGGCCGCCGAAGAGTACTTCGCCCGCCTCGGCCAGCGCCTGGCCAAGCTGCTGGACGAAACCACCGTCGATGGCTTCAGCCACCGCGTCGACCTGCGCCTGCGCCCGTTCGGCAGCGCCGGCCGCGTCGCGCTGTCGTTCGCGGCGATGGACCAGTACTTCCAGCGCGAAGGCCGCGACTGGGAGCGCTATGCGTGGCTGAAGGCGCGCGCGGTCGCCGGTGATATCGAGGCCGGTGAAGCGTGGCTGCAGACCCTGCGCCCGTTCGTGTACCGCCGCTACCTGGATTTCACTGCGCTCGATGGCCTGCGCGAGATGAAGGCAGCGATCACCGCCGAAGTCGCGCGCCGCGAGCTGCACGAAGACATCAAGCGCGGCGCCGGTGGCATCCGCGAGATCGAGTTCCTGTGCCAGGCGCTGCAGCTGATCCGCGGTGGCCGCGAACCTGCGCTGCGCGAGCGCCGCCTGCTGGTGGCACTGGACGCGCTGGTGGCTGCGGGGCAGATCGCGCCCGGGGACGGCAGTGCGCTGCGCGAGGCCTACCTGTTCCTGCGCCGGCTGGAGAACCGCCTGCAGATGCTGCGCGATGCGCAGACCCACGTGCTGCCCAGCGACGCGCTGGACCGCGCGCGCATCGCCGTCGGCCTCGGCTACCCGGACTGGGACGTGCTGCGCGCGGCATTGGCCGAACAGCAGCAGCGGGTCAGCACCGAATTCGCCGCGCTGCTGGCGCCGCGCAAGGGCCAGGCTGCGCCCGACGCGCTGGCCAACTACTGGCGCAGCCTGCCCGAGGGCAGCAACGCGCCGTTGCTGGCGGAAGCCGGTTTCCTCGATGCCAATGGCGCCGATCAGTCGCTGCGCGATTTCGCCCAGGGCACCGGCGTGAAGTCCCTGTCCGACGCCGCACGTGCACGGCTGGATCGCGTACTGCCGGCGCTGCTGCATGCGGCCACGCGCTCGCCGCAACCCGATGCCGCGCTCAAGCGCGTGCTTGGCCTGCTGCAGGCGGTGCTGCGCCGGACCAGCTATCTCGCGCTGCTGGACGAACAACCGAGCGCGTTGGCGCGGCTGGTGGATGTGCTGGCGCGCAGCGCGCTGCTGGCTGAGCGGCTGGCCGCGTACCCGCTGCTGCTGGACGAACTGCTGGACGTGCGCGTGTCCGGACCGATGCCCGATGCGTCCGGCATGCTGGCCGAGTGCCAGCAGGTGCTGGCGGTGGAAGACCCCGAATCCGCACTGCGCTGGCTCAACGAGACGCGGCTGGCGCTCAGCTTCCGCATGGCGATGGCCACGCTGGACGGTCGCCAGGGCGCAGTGGACAGCACGCGGCAACTGGCCGAGCTGGCCCAGGCGGTGGTCACCACCGTGCTGGCGATGGCCGAAGCGGACATGCGCGCGGCACACGGCGTGATTCCTGGTGGGCGCTTCGCGATCATCGGCTACGGCAGCCTCGGAGGGCTTGAGCTGGGCTTCGGTTCCGACCTGGACCTGGTATTCCTGCACGACAATCCGGCCGGCGTGGAGGCCAGCGATGGCGCACGTCCGCTGGAACCGGGGCGCTGGTATGCGCGGCTGGCGCAGAAGGTGATGGCGCTGCTCGGTGCGGTCACCGCCGCCGGCCGTCTGTACGACATCGACGTGCGCCTGCGCCCGGATGGCGGCAAGGGTTCACTGGTGTCTTCGTTGGCCAGCTACACCGAATACCAGCGCGAACGCGCGTGGACCTGGGAACACCAGGCCCTGGTACGTGCACGCGGCGTGGCCGGTGATGCCAGCCTGCTGGCCGATTTCGAACAGGTGCGTGCACAGACGCTGGGCCGCGAACGCGATCCGGCCACGCTGTATGCCGATGTGTTGAAGATGCGTGGACGCATGCGCACCGAACTGGACCGCAGCGATGCTGCGCGACTGGACCTGAAGCAGGGTGCCGGTGGCGTGGTGGACCTGGAGTTCCTGCTGCAGACCGGCGTGCTGGCGCGTAGTGCGCAGCATCCCGCGCTGCTGCAGCCGCGCGATACACCGTCGTTGATAGATGCGCTGGCGGTTGCGGGCTTCCTGCCCGGTGCCACCGCGCAGGCACTGCATACCGCGCATGCCACGCTGCTCGACGTAGGCCTGGCCTGCACGCTGGACCGGCGCCCGCGACTGGCACCGACTACGCCCGCGATTGAAGACGCGTGTGCGGCGATTACGGCGGCGTGCAGAGCGGCGGCGTTGCCGTTCGGGTGAGTGGGTGCACCCATTAGAGCAATTGCCCGGGGATGATCCGCTGTTGGTAGGTGCCGACCGTTGGTCGGCACAATCTGTCAGCGGTGATGAACTCTGATGGAGCGTGCCGACCAACGGTCGGCATCTACCGTGCTCATGTGCCATCCAAGGTTGGCACCTACCAGGGCAATGGCGGTCAGCTGGTGGCGCGCAGCGGCGCCATCTTCCACAGCAGCGCGCGGAACGGGGCCAGCAGGCACACGCCGATCGCCAGCTTCACTGCCAGGTCCCCGGCGGCCCAGCTCACCCACGGTAGCGCGGAGCCGGCAAACGCGATCGACCAGAAAATGGTGGTATCCACCGTCGCACTGCAGGTCGTGGCCACCATCGGTGCGCGCCACCAGCTGCCGCGGCGCAGGCGGTCGAACACGGTGATGTCCAGCAGCTGGGCCACGATGAAGGCCGAGCAGGAGGCAATGGCGATGCGCGGGGTGGCCACCCAGATCGACAACAACACCGCCACCGCGAAGCCGATCCACGCCACGCGGCGCGCCGGGCCCGGGCCGAAGCGGCGGTTGATCAGGTTGCTGACCAGGAACGCGACCGGATAGCTGAAGGCACCCCAGGTCAGCCAATCGTTGATCGGGTACTGCACCAGCACGTTGGACAGCAGCACCACCGCGCCCATCGCCAGTACCGCCAGCACCAGGGCGCGCGGGGTCAGCGGGGCAAACAGAGGGGCAGGACGCACGGACATGGCGAGCCAGGGGGAGAAAGGGGATCACCCATTATCCGCCCGGGCCGTGGCAAAACCAAAAACGGTCGTTCAGCTTTACAGCGCTTCACTCATCACGTCACCGGCGGCGTAGGCGGTGGGGACGTAAGCCAGGGCCTGGCCCTGCGCGCTCTTCGCGGTCCAGCCGGCACCGGCCTCGGTGGGCTCGAAATGCACCCGCTGGCCGACCACGAAGGCCGCCGTCTGGTCTTCATGTACGCGCCCCGGCCAGCGCAGGGTGGCGGTCTGATCGGCCTTGTCGGGCACCTGCAGCTGTACCTGGCGCTCGCCCTCCGGCGTGGTCTCCACCTTCTTCACCTCCATCGGCGGCAGCGGCACTGCCTTGGTGCGCGTGGCCCGGCCGTTGCGTTCGCTGGCCTTGAACGGCGCCTTGGACAGTTCGGACAGGCCCGCCGATGCAGCGAGCGGCACCGAGACCACGATCAGCGAGGTGATCAGCACGCTGGCCTCGCTGCTGTTCAACTGCGGCGCGGCGCCGGCATGGACGGTGGGCACCAGCAGCGCGGAGAGCAGCAATGCAGAAGCGGGAACGCGCAGGCAACGGAACATGGAGACCTCCTGGTCAGGGGGGGGAGACGGCGGCTCAGCGCCGGGTATCGAAGATATCGCGCGGGCCGGTGGCCTCGGGCAGGTACTCCAGCGGGCGGCCCTGGTTGTCCTTCAGCTGCCAGCCCTGGTCGTTGCCGGTTGGCTCGAAATTCACGGTCTGGCCCACGGTGAACTGCACGGCCGGGTCGCCGACGCCGCGCGGATACTGCATCGATGCGGTGTTCTGCGGATCGTTGGCATCACGCAGCAGCACTTCGCGGCGGCCATCCACGGTAGTGGAGATGGCACTCACCTCCATCTGCGGCAGCTTGATCTGCTGCGGGCGGGCCAGCGGCTGGCCGGCGTCGGCGGCATCCTGCGCTTCCTTGGCCGCTGCAGCGCGGGCCGAGGCCACCATCTGCGTGGACATTTCCAGGCTTGGTCCCTGCGGGCCCGGGTCGTGGATGATCACGATGCGGCGTTCGGCGTGGGCGGCCGTGGACCAGGCCAGGCCGGTGACGATCACCATCGACAACACAGAGGTAAGCAGCGGACGCATGTCGTTCTCCTTGCGGGATTCAGGGCGTGGCGGCAGTGGCACCGGCCACCGGCACATGGGGGATCACCAGTTCCTGCTGCAGCTGGCTGCGCTGGTGCAGGAAGTCGAACACCGATTCCACCGTCACCACCGAATAGTTGCCGGAGATGCGTTCGCCGGCTGGATGGTCGGTGGTGGTGGCGTTGGCTACGAACAGGCGCGCACCCACGCGCTTGCCGAGGCCGATATGCAGCACGCTGGGCTGGTACTTCTGCTGGCGCAGCCACTGCTGTGCCTGTTCGCGCTTGACGATGGCCGGCGCGCCTTCGGCCTGCGCCATCGCCGCCGCCAGCACCTCCAGCACCCACTGGTTGGAGTTCTGGTAGTCGGTGGCGAACGGGTAGGCGACCACGTTGTACCTGGTTTCGTGCAGCGCCTTGGGCTGGATCGAGGGCGGCACCAGCATCGCGCGCAGCGCTGCACGCAAGGGGGCCGACGGCACGCCGATGCGCAGGTCGGTATGGCCGCCGCTCTCGCCGACGAAGTTGCCGAGGCCCTCGTGGTACAGCTGCGAGCTGTCGGTCTTGCAGCGGTTGAGCAGGTGCATCGCGCGCCAGCGGCCGTCGTCCTCGCGCAGCAGGAAGGCCAGGTGGCTGTGGCGCAGGCCGTAGCGGCTCAGGTCCTGGCCACCGCGCGCGGCCACCACCACGTCCACATCGGGCAGCGCGTCCAGGCGTTCGGCGGTGGTCCAGGCCACGTCCAGCATCGCCGCCTGCGACGCCACGCTCGGGTAGCGCTCGCGGCAGGCGGTGCTGTCGGCCCAGCCCGGTGCGGTCGCCAGCAGGCTGGCGATCAGCAGCGCGGCACGGGGCAGGCGGGCAAAACGATCCATGTCGGTACCTTCAGCGGCGGGCAGGCCCGCGCGCCGATCATACGCTGCTCAGCGCAGCGGGCGATCCACGCCCTTGCGCTGGAGTTCCCTGTCGCAGGCATCGCTGATCGGGGCGATCGGCAGCGGCGGGCGCTCGCCCGTCTTCGGATCGCGCAAGGCCGGCTGCTCGCGGTACGCGTCCAGCTGCTGCTGGCACTGATAGGAGATCGGGTCCAGCTCGGTGGGCGCGGTCGAACACGCGGCGAGCAGGGCCAAGGGCAGCAGGAGCAGGGTACGCATGAAGGCATTCGGTCCGGTGGGGGGCACCGGACTCTAACGGTATGGGCAGATTGAAATGTTCAGAAATCGCTGTGCATCCCGGTAGTGCCGGCCACTGGCCGGCATCGGCAGTGTTCGGTAATGCGCACAGCGTTGCCGGCCAGCGGCCGGCACTACCCCAATGCCAGGCGCTGCTTCACTTCCGCCGCTACCCGCGCAGTCTCGCGCAGTGGCTCGATGCGGTCGTACTGCCAGTCCAGCCAGTGCGGCTGCAGGCGCCCGCGCTCGCGCAGCTGCTGCTGGAAGCGGGCCAGCCGGCCCTGCGCGGTCTCGGCCAGCGCCACCATCACCGGCATGCGCGTGGCGCAGGCTTCAGAGAGCAGGTTCACCGAATCGGGCGAGACCACCACGCGGTTGGCCCAGCCGAGCAGGCCGCCATAGGGATTGGTACCGTCGCCACCATCGCCCCAGATCACGTGCGGTAGGTTGGCGAACTTCGCGCGCAGGATCTCGGCCAGGGCCGGCGGCGTGCGTCGCGAGGTGGTTGCCAGCAGGCTGCCGCCTTCATTGCGGATCTGCTCGGCCAGCGCCTGGAATACGCCGACCATCGCGGTCTCGTCCCACGGTGCCAGCGGCGTCGGCCCGCCGACCAGCAGTGCGGTGCGCGGGCCGGGCAGGGTGCTGAAGCCGGCGAACGCGGCGCGGCCCCAGGCCAGCCAGTCGTCGTCCACCGGGTTGAGGCTACCGAGCAGGGTGAGCACGTTGCTGCCACGCAGGGCATCGTGTTCGGGCACCACCACCACGTCCCAATGGCGGGCGCTGATGCGCGGGTCGAGGATCTGCACCACCTGGCTGCCGCGTGCGCGCAGCACGCGCAGGGCACCGGCGGCCTGGCGGCCACAGCCGATCGCCAGCGCCGGGGCCTCGGCAGCCAGTGTCGCGAAGGCCTCGCCATAGCCATTCACATCGCCGGGCAGGCGCCGCGGCGACAGCCAGCGCCAAGGTGCGCGCGGTTGCAGGAGCAGCGGTCGGTGGGTGCCTTGGCGCAGTGCCGAGGCCAGCGCGACCGCCTGGCGGACATTGCCCGCACGGCCGTCGGTGACCGTCCATGGCGCGCTCGATCGTTTCACCATTGGCATTAATTCGTTTCAGCCCTGCTGGGTGTTGCAACAGTCGCGACACTCTACACTGCGGCTCGTCGTTTCGCCCCGCGCCGCCCGCGGGCACTGACTTCCTTTCGCCGCCCTGGAGATCCACCGATGTCCCACGCGCTCGACGCCGCCGCCCTTGATCAGCTGTTCCGTACGGCCCGCACCCAGAACGCCTTCCTCGACAAGCCGGTCCCCGAGAGCCTGCTGAAGGAACTGTACGACCTGGTGAAGTGGGGCCCCACCGCGGCCAACACCACGCCGGCGCGCTTCGTCTTCGTCACCTCGAAGGAGGCCAAGGACAAGCTGGCCCCGGCGCTGTCCGAAGGCAACCTGGCCAAGACCATGGCCGCGCCGGTCACCGTCATCATCGGTTTCGACCTGGACTTCCACGAGAAGCTGCCGTACCTGTTCCCGCACACCGATGCCAAGGCCTGGTTCGACGGCCCGCAGGAAGGCCGCCACGAAGCCGCCATCCGCAACGGCAGCCTGCAGGGCGCCTACCTGATCCTGGCTGCGCGCGCGCTGGGCCTGGATGCCGGCCCGATGTCCGGCTTCGATGCGGCCAAGGTCGACGAAGCCTTCTTCGCCGGCACCGCCATCAAGTCGAATTTCCTGGTCAACCTGGGTTACGGTGACCCGGCGGGCCTGTTCCCGCGTCTGCCGCGCCTGTCGTTCGACGAAGCGGCGCGCATCGCGTAAGTCGCTGTATCGGTTTCGGGCCTGCCGTCCCGCGGCGGGCCCTTGCTGCACCGTGTACCCACCCTACGATCCGGAGAGTTCCTGAGATGAGCGCCACCCGTAAACTGCTGCTGCCGCTGGCCCTGACCCTGGCCATTGCCGCCTGCTCCAAGCCGGCCGACACCGCCACCCCGGCTGCCGATGCTGCCGCCCCGGCCACCACCGAGCAGGCCGCCACCCCGGCTGCCGATGCCGCCGCTGCCGCGCCGGCCGCCGAAGCGATCAAGATCGCCTCGGGCACCTACAAGCTGGACCCGAGCCACACCGACGTGCTGGCCCAGTGGAGCCACTTCGGCTTCTCCAACCCCAGCGCGCACTTCGGCAACGTTGAAGGCACCCTGGTGTACAACGCCGAAGACGTGACCAAGTCCACCGTGGAAGTGAAGCTGCCGCTGAGCGGCCTGAACAGCTTCACCGCCAAGTTTGACGAGCACCTGAAGAGCGCCGACTTCTTCGACGCCGCCAAGTTCGCCGATGCCACCTTCAAGAGCACCAAGGTGGAAGCGGCCGGCACCAACAAGCTGACCGTCACCGGCGACCTGACCATCAAGGGCATCACCAAGCCGGTCACCCTGGACGTGACCGTGAACGGTGGCGGCGAGCACCCGATGGCCAAGGTTCCGGCCGCCGGCTTCGATGCCACCACCACCCTGAAGCGCAGCGATTTCGGCGTCGGCGCCTACGCCCCGAACGTCAGCGATGAAGTGAAGATCCGCATCACCACCGAAGCCACCGGCGAAAAGCCGGCGGCTTGATGCACCCCGCTCACTCGTCGTGAGAAGGCAGAAGGCCCGCTGAAAAGCGGGCCTTCTTTTTGGGCTCTGCATGCGAGGTGCCCGATGCCGATGGGGTTGCCGGCCAGCGGGCGGCACTACCCGGTAGGTGCCAACCGGCATCTGGTGGGTGCGGACCGTTGGTCCGCACGATCCCTCAGCGCAACGCGCCCAACCATGCCACGCACGCCTCGCTGGGGCTCTGCTTGGCCTTCACCGTCATCCCGCTCACCCGCACGAAAGTCTGCGCCGCCTGCGCCACCACCTGGCGGCCGATCAGCGCCGCCTGCTTGGTGGCAGCCTGCTGCTTGCGTAGCTGCACGATATGCACCGAAGGCCGGCCCACCGGCGCGTATTTCTGGTCGCGGCGCAGCACATCGGCCACCTGCGCCACTTCGAATTCGGCCTGCAGGTAGCGGTGCTGTGCTTCCACCAGTTCGCGCAGCGGCATGCGCAATGCAGTGGTGTCGGCGAAGCCGGCCAGGGCCGCGTCGCAGGCAGCGTCATCAGCGAAGCGGGTACGCAGCGCGTCCACGCTGGCCAGGGTCAGTTTGGCCATGTGGGCCTCGTTGCTGCAGGAAAGGAGCGCGATTGTCGCATTGCTTGGCGGCTGATGCGTTGAACCGGGCGGCGGAATACCTGTAGAGCCGAGCCCACGCTCGGCTCATCGCGCGCAGCGCGAGGGTTCGTCGATCGCGGAACGAAGAGCAGCCGAGCATGGGCTCGGCTCTACACAGTCAAAGGCGTGCGGACCAACGGTCCGCACCCACCAGGGAATGTGCATGGCCGCCGATGACCCCTGTAGAGCCGAGCCCATGCTCGGCTCATCGTGCGGACCAACGGTCCGCACCCACCAAGCAGGGTCCGCACCCACCGGCTGCCCGGTCAATCGCCGTCGGTTTCGTCCGGGTGCGCCTTCCAGTAGCCGGTGGAACGAATCCAGTCGCGCGGCACGCCCAGGTGGCCTTCGATGAACTTGCGCATCATCCGTGCGCGGCGCGATTCGGTGGCGATCCAGTAGAAGACATCGCCGTCCGGGGCCTCGAAGTCGGTCAGCATGTCTTCCAGCAGCGTACTGCTGGCCGCCGGAAAGCCGTTGCGCTCCAGCCAGTGGATGCGCACGTTCTCGTACTGCGGCAGGTCCTGGCGCTCGTCCTCGTCGCGCACTTCAATGAAGGCCTGCACCTCGGCATCCTCCGGCAGCACGTCCAGCCAGCGGGCGATGGCCGGCAGCGCAGTTTCATCGCCGATCAGCACGTAGGCGTCGTAGGTGTCGGCCACCACGAACGAGCCGCGCGGGCCGCCGATCACCAGCGTGTCGCCGGGCTGTGCGCGCTCGGCCCACGGCCCGGCCACGCCCTGGTCGTGCAGCACGAAGTCGATGGCCAGCTCGCCGGTTTCGTGATCCCACCAGCGCGGGGTGTAGTCACGCGACGGCGAAGGCTCCTTGCCGTCCGGGTAGCTGCGGCCTTCGGCGGTCAGCACCGGCAGGACCATCTCGCCCGCAGCGTTGGGGAAGAACAGCTTGATGTGGTCGTCGGCGCCGGGCGAATCGAAACCGGCCAGCTCTGCGCCACCCAGCACGATGCGGCGCATGTGCGGGGTGACCTCTTCAGTGCGCAGCACGGTCAGTTCACGGAAGCGCACATCCAGGCGCAGGCGCGTGTTGTTGTGTTCGGTCATGGGGGTTACCTGTAAGGGCGTCGCGCGGGGGCGCGCGGCATGGGGGAGACCTGGCTGGAGTCAGTCTGGCTGGGTCGTTGAAAAGGGTCGGCTCTCGCCACCGGTAGTGCCGTTGAGCAGGGCCGAGGCCCGGGTCAGCAGTGCCGCCACTTCGTCCGCCTCACCCTCGGCCCAGCGGCCGTGGTGATGCACCAGCGCCCGCTTGAACTCGCGCAGGGCAGTGGCCAGCGGCGGCGGCAGCGAGGCCTTGGTGATCTCGCGGGCACGGTCGAAGGCACGCCGCTGCGCCAGGCGTACCTGGGTGCGCTGCACCTTCAGCTCGAACTCGCCGGCGGCGGTGATGCGGAAGATCCGCTTGCCGTCCACTTCCTCGGCCTCGATCCAGCCGGCCTGCTCGAAGCTGGCCAGCAGCGGGTACATGGTGCCGGCGCTGGGCGTATAGGCCTGCATGAACTGGTTGCTGATCAGCTGCATCAGCTCGTAGCCATGGCGAGGCTGCTCGCCGATCAGGGCCAGCACCAGCAGGCGCAGGTCGCCGCGGCTGAGGACGCGCGGCTGGCCGTTGCGGCGCGGCACATCCGGATCGGTGGAACGGGCTCTGGCAGAAGCGGTACGGCTCATTTCGATATATCGGTAAACGAGTGTGCAAACGATATATCGATATGTCGAAAGCGACAACACTCGATCCGGCCACAAGCGGGTCTGTTTTGGGCCACGGCGGGCGGCGCGCGCAGAAACGGGGCGCCCTTTGCAGGGCGCCCCGGCAGCAACTGTGGAAGGGAGCGGGGCCTTGGGGCCAGCACTCGGTCTCTACCCTGCGGCCGCCAGCGGCGCACTTCCAGTGCCGGATGCGGCATGTTGCCGCTGGTTCAGTGCCCGGCGCCGGAAGCGGCCACCCCCGACACCAAACCTGCCCCAGAAGCGTCATCGGCAGTAGTAACACTGCGTCCTGCGCATGGACGCAGCGGGCCTGATGCGACAGCGGGGCGCCGGCCGCAAGAGGCCGTAGCGGCCGGAAACAGGGGCCTGTCCTGCTGCTGGACAGGGCGGGACATGCCTTGCGGACACTGGCCGCATGCATCCATACGCCTGCGTAGCCAAGTGACGAAAGCCCTTGGTGCGCTACACTTTGCGGTCTAGAAATCTATACAACAGTCGCGCGCGTGCGTGCGGTCATGGGAGCGCTAATGAACTGGTTGAACGAGGTGCTGAACAACGACCCGAATCCTGTGGAAACCCAGGAGTGGATCGAGTCGTTGAAGGCCGTTATTGATGTCGAGGGCTCCGAGCGCGCGCATCAGCTGCTGGAAGGCATGGTGGAACTGACCCGTCGTTCGGGCGCCTACCTGCCGTTCTCTCCCACCACCGAATACGTCAATACCATCGAGCCGCAGTTCGAGGCCAAGAGCCCGGGCAACGCCGAGCTGGAATGGCGCATCCGTTCGATCATCCGCTGGAACGCGATGGCCACCGTGGTGCGCGCCAACCGCAAGCCGGGTGACCTGGGCGGCCACATCGCCTCGTTCGCCTCCGGCGCCACCCTGTACGACGTGGGCTTCAACCACTTCTGGCGCGCCCCCAGCGAGAACCACCCGGGCGACCTGCTGTTCATCCAGGGCCACAGCGCCCCGGGCATCTACGCGCGTTCCTTCCTGGAAGGCCGCATCAGCGAAGAGCAGCTGGACAAGTTCCGCATGGAAGTGGACGGCGGTGGCCTGTCCTCGTACCCGCACCCGTGGCTGATGCCGGACTACTGGCAGACCCCGACCGTGTCGATGGGCCTGGGCCCGCTGGCCGCCATCTACCAGGCGCAGTTCATGCGCTACCTGGAAAACCGTGGCCTGATCGAGAAGTCCGACCGCAAGGTGTGGTGCTTCATCGGCGACGGCGAGAGCGACGAGCCGGAAACCCTGGGTGCCATCGCCCTGGCCGGCCGTGAAGGCCTGGACAACCTGATCTTCGTGGTGAACTGCAACCTGCAGCGCCTGGACGGCCCGGTGCGCGGCAACGGCAAGATCATCCAGGAACTGGAAGGCGTGTTCCGTGGCGGCGGCTGGAACGTGATCAAGCTGCTGTGGGGCGGTTACTGGGATGCCCTGCTGGCCAAGGACACCAATGGCGTCCTGAAGAAGCTGATGATGGAAACCGTCGACGGCGAATACCAGAACTGCAAGGCCTTCGGCGGCGCGTATACCCGCGAGCATTTCTTCGGCAAGTACCCGGAAACCGCTGCGATGGTCGCCGGCCTTTCCGACGACGACATCTGGCGCCTGAACCGTGGTGGCCACGACCCGCACAAGGTGTACGCCGCCTACCACCAGGCCGTGAACACCAAGGGCATGCCGACCGTCATCCTAGCCAAGACCGTGAAGGGTTACGGCATGGGTAGCGCCGGTGAGGCACTGAACCCGACCCACCAGACCAAGAAGCTGGACGACGAAGCGGTGCGCCACTTCCGCGACCGCTTCAACATTCCGGTGACCGACGCGCAGCTGGCCGACGGCCAGGTGCCGTTCTACCACCCGGGCCCGGATTCGCCGGAAGTGCAGTACCTGCAGGAACGCCGTGCCGCGCTGGGCGGTTACCTGCCGCAGCGCCGCCGCAAGGCCGACAAGACCTTCGTGGCGCCGAAGCTGGAAGCCTACGAGCGCCTGCTGAAGAGCAGCGGCGAGCGCAGCTACTCCACCACCATGGCCTTCGTGCAGAGCCTGAACATCACCCTGCGCGACAAGGAACTGGGCCCGCACATCGTGCCGATCGTGGCCGACGAAGCCCGTACCTTCGGCATGGAAGGCCTGTTCCGCCAGATCGGCATCTACGCGCCGTTCGGCCAGAAGTACAAGCCGGTCGACGCCGACCAGCTGATGTTCTACCGCGAAGACCAGAGCGGCCAGGTGCTGCAGCAGGGCATCAGCGAGCCGGGTGCGATCAGCTCGTGGATGGCCGCCGGGACCAGCTACTCGGTCAGCAACGTGCCGATGCTGCCGTTCTACATCTACTACTCGATGTTCGGCTTCCAGCGCGTGGGCGACATCGCCTGGCAGGCCGCCGACATGCGTACCCGCGGCTTCCTGCTGGGTGGCACCGCCGGCCGCACCACGCTGAACGGTGAAGGCCTGCAGCACGAGGATGGCTTCAGCCATCTGGTGGCCGGTGGCATCCCGAACGTGCGCAGCTACGACCCGACCTTCGGCTTCGAAGTGACGGTGATCCTGCAGCACGGCACCAAGCGCATGATGGAAGACCAGGTGGACGAGTATTACTACGTCACCCTGATGAACGAGAACTACACCCACCCGGAAATGCCGGAAGGCGCGGCCGAAGGCATCGTCAAGGGCATGTACCTGCTGACCGACGCCGGCAAGCCGAAGAAGGGCGAGCTGCGCGTGCAGCTGCTGGGTTCGGGCACCATCCTGCGCGAAGCCATTGCTGCCGCCGAGCTGCTGGACAAGGACTTCGGCGTGACCGCCGATATCTGGAGCTGCCCGAGCTTCAACGAACTGCGTCGCGATGGTTTCGACGTGGAACGTGCCAACCGCCTGCATCCGGAAGGTGAGCAGCGCAAGGCCTACGTGACCGAGCTGCTGGAAGGTCGCCAGGGCCCGGCGATTGCCGCCACCGACTACGTGCGTGCGTATGCGGACCAGATTCGCGCGTTCGTGCCGATGTCGTACACCGTGCTGGGTACGGATGGTTTCGGCCGCTCGGATACGCGTGCGAACCTGCGCCGGTTCTTTGAGGTGGATCGGTACTACATCGCCCATGCCGCGATTGCGGCGCTGGCGAAGGAAGGGAAGATGACCGCGAAGGATGTGGCTCGGGCGATCAAGCAGTACAAGATTGATCCGGAGAAGGCTAATCCTGTTGGGGTTTGAAGCTGTTTGAACAGCTGAGTTGGGACATGGGCGTCCTTGGGACGCCCATGTTTTTTCCGGCATGGGAATAGCTAACAATGCCGACCTACTTCAGGTTGAACGGTGCTTAGTTCGCCCTCTGTCGAATTTGGACGCTGGGCGAGATTGCGGCGCGTGTTGGGTCAGTACACGCAGTGTTGATTGGACCCTGCGGCAAGGCTTGTCTTGACTCCCCAACTATCAGTCACTACCCAGTCTCATCTTCTGAGAGTGGGTTGAACTAGGCTCTTACACCCTAATTGGGATAGAAGCTGGCTTGGGTCAACGGACGTCTATCTGTCCGACCATTTTTGTGTAATGATACGGGTTGATATGGGTTGTCCACCCCGTTGTTTAAAAGAGCTGCAGTCGAATGAACCTCAATCAAGCAGCGCAGGCAGTCGGCGTATCAGCTGTGACTCTAAAGCGTTGGCTAATTAGCGGAAAAGTCAAAGACGTTGGTAGGGATCGTAACAACTGGCGCGTATTTACAGAGCAGGATATTGATCGCATAAGAGATTATGCGAAGGGCAGGAGTGATGCGGTAGTTTCAGAGGGAGTTCGCAAGAGTTCTGACAAATCTGCCTACTCTGTGGCTTCATTTTTTTCAGGAATTGGCGGGTTTGATATAGGCTTTGAGGCTGCGGGCTTCGACATCTCCTTGCAATGCGAAATTGAGCCTTTTTGTCTGTCGATCTTGAAAAAACATTGGCCGGCAGTCCCTCAGCATTCAGATATAACAAAGCTGACAAATGACGACATCAAAAAATCAGACGTTTGGGTCGGAGGATTCCCGTGTCAAGACCTCTCTCTTGCTCGAATGGGTAAGAGAGATGGACTCCGAGGCAGTAAGTCCGGACTTTTTTATGAGTTTGCTCGACTGGTTGGAGAGGGCCGCCCCAGAGTTATTCTCCTCGAAAACGTTGCGGGCCTTCTCAGCTCCCACGGAGGAAAAGATTTTGGCCTCGTGCTCTCAACGTTGGCCGAGCTCGGGTATTCTGTCGGATGGCGTACTTTTAACAGCAAATACTTCGGAGTACCCCAGTCAAGGCAGAGGGTCTACATTGTTGGGTGTCGTGGAGACGGGAGAGGTCCCGGAGAAATACTTTTTGAGTCCGAATGCCGCAAGGGGAATAATTCGAAGAGCGGATCGAATGGGAAGGAATCTGCGGCCTCATTTCAGGAGATCATTGGAGATCCTTTCGGAGAAGGCCCCGTAATCCAGGCCCTTGCCTATTGCTTGTATGCGACGTCCGCTCGGCATACAGGCACGGACTGGAGCAGAAACTACGTCTGCTATCCGAAAATAGGTGAAATCCGGCGCCTCATACCGAGTGAATGCGAAGGTGTTATGGCATTCCCGAAGGGGTGGACTATTCCAGTTGAAACTAGTCTGACTTCAGATGACCTGGATTCTGCTCGCTATCACGCACTAGGTAATGCGGTAACTCCTCCTGTTGCTGAATGGCTTGCGCTTAGAATACGCCGCTATCTCGAATCAAGAGATTTCCCCGAGGATGATCAGAAGTTGGATGCCTCATTGAATGCGCTGAGAAATTTTGCACTTGGCCAGTTGGCTTTTGACTTGGGGAGCAATGAGCTAGAGACCACTCCTTGAATCGATCTGAAGCTGCCGAGCTGAATTAACCCGTTTGATTCAGCTTCTTCGGCTTTTTCGGTGATGCTGACGCGATATTTCTCATCTTTCTCAGAGAAATGAAGCATGAGAATTCCCGAGTCAAATGCCCAATGGCATAGCTTGCTCAGACATAGTCCATTACTAATTGAATTTAGCTCATATTCTGCCCAGGGTAGAATATGGGCTGCGTCAACACCGGAGCTGCCCGTGAGCGGGATTTTAGGGAGACGGATGCCAGTAAATAGGCACGTGTGATCGTAGGCCATCTTTACATTCAATCTAAAACTCTTTCCTGCGGATCCTCTTAGTGCGGCCAATCGCCAAGTTTTTTGGCGATTTCTAGCGGCCTCTCGAAGCTCTTCAAGAGTCTCCTCGCCCAACGCTAGCGCTTCCTCAACGCTCGTCGTGTGAACCCCAAGCCACATCAGCTCTTCTCTGTTTTCAAGTCCAATCGTTCTAATTACATGGCGAAGTGGATCATCGACTTCTCTGATGCTGACGCGTATGTCCTGAGCTGCTGACATAATGCCAGGAAGGTCTTGGTCGTGTACGGATTGCTGATGTCTACCAAGAGCCTTCGCAAGTGGGGTATCAAGACGCGATGCCGCATCCCAGCAGGCCATGACAATTCGCATCCTTTCGATAATTTCAAGTCTGCCCGAGTCGAAACTGGAATTGGACAGAACCAATTGCGTGGGCGAGATGGTAATTTCTGCAGCGTCTATTTCTGATACTTCAAATGGAACAGAAAGAACCGAGAAGTTGTCCTTGTAAATCTGGAGCTTTCCACTTGGTGTCGCACCAATCTCGCGCTTCGGCTTCGGCAAGAGGAGTAGTGATGTGAGAATTAAATAAATATGACTATCCACCCTGGGGTCATTCAGGCGGATTCGCGGCTTGCCTTGAGTGTGGCGAACGTAATTGTTCGTCGGTAGCCGAAGGCCAGGAATTACCTCAATTACGATGTGATGATCAAAGACATCCTGAACGCGGATGGAATCGTGCCGACCCGCGACTTCATACTCACCGCGTCCACCGCTGGTCCTAAGAGCTATGCGCACAATTCCCCCATGAGTGGATCTAATCGTCAGATGTCAGATTCTACGACATCTGTCGTTCCTGGCGTCATAGGGAGCCTCACGATCTCTAGATTCCACAGCAGGATTGGGAGTTGTTCTCAGGGGCTTAAGAAACGATCGAAGATCTACCTCCCTCCCCGCCACCCCAGCAATTGACGCGAAATTGAGTCGCAACCAAACGTGAGGCCGATTCGTATGAGGATCGCTACATCTATGGCGGTAGAGATGAGTGAGCCAAGCCGGGGGCGACGGAGCGATGCACTAGATGTGGCATTTAGCAAAATCTGGATTAGCTTTCTCACGCGTTGCTGAGGATTCAGCAGTAGACCGATGGAGGTGGCTCTTTAGCTTCAGCCCACCTTCTGGCGAATGAATGCGGGCGAGCCCTGCCCCGATCAGCCCTGCGAAGAGCGAACTGGCCTGCGTTAGAGGCTAAATTAGAAGTTACGCAGGTCAAAGATGCGTACACAATGTGGCCACGATAACAATCCGCAATAGGGCACTTGAAGTTCAAGTCTTGGATGCTATTCCCGCACCTGCAACCGCTCAATAGCCTGTGCAGTCAACGCCACACACGCCATCTTCAACCCTTCCATTACCCGATCCCCGAGGTACTCCTCGGGCGCACCGTTCTGCCGCGTGCGCTCCGCAGCCAACATCAGCTCCGCCACGACGCGCAGTCCCGCAAGAGCGCAGTCCGCATCCGCCAGCTGAAGGCACCGCCCAGGCAGTTGATGCCGCTCCGGCCAAGGCTGTCCGTCTGCAGCCGCTCCTGTCCCGATGCGGTGCAGCGTGGCGACGAAGGCGCTGGGATCGACGGAAGGTCCGCGCTCGGGGTCGGCGTTATCCGGATCGTACTGCGCGTGCAGGGAACCGAAGTCCGATGTGTTCATGGCAATGCTCCGTACAGGACAGACAGCAGCGCCACCGATAAAAGTGGCGGACGATGCGAGGCTCGAAAACCGGTCAACAACCAATCCGGCGGGTCCGAAGACCCCCACGCACCGCCCGCCATGGACCGCGAACGGATTGCCAGCCGGCGTCACACGAACGTGACGCCGGCTGACAAGCGCAAACACATGGTTGTTGACCGGGTTTTCGACGCCCGTGCCACCCTGTGTGAGGTGGCATGCCAAGGTGTACTCGCATGGCTGCGAGATGCCAAGAAACCGTAGGCCGCAGAGGCCGCAAATGCTGACGCTTACGGCATTGTTGCATGGCGCACGCGCGACATAACCCTTGCGGTGCAGTGGTTTCGGCCGTTGTTAAGCTACCGCCCGAATGCGCTTCAAAAAGTACGGTTTGCAGCCGTGTAGGATCCCAAAAGCGACACCTAGCCCGCCGAGCTGACACGCGCGGCGTGCCGATTGCGACACAGCTTAACTTTGCACCCCTAAGCCCGACCGAGGCCACAGCGCATCGTCGCGCTCCAGGTCGTAGTCGCTTCCGAACGCCAGCGCCGCGTCGTGTGGAGGAAGGTCTGCGTAGCAGCCCAGCAGGTACTCATCCATGCCTGCGTCACCATGATCGATGGCGAACAGGTAGAGAAGCTCCTTGTCGAAAGCTTCCAGCCATGCAGGGTCGATCTTGGTCATGGTCATCCTCCCGAAGCAGGGGAGGATGACCTGGGAAGGTCTCAGGGACTGAGATCTCTGGCGCCGAGGGAGGCCGCCTCAACCTGGGGCGCTCAGCCCATGCGCATGGCGTGGCTCTGCTGTTCCTGCGTACGTGCATCCAGCGCCTGCTGCTCATTTTGACGGGCGAGCTCGCGCTGATCGCCAACCACAGCCAGTTGCTGCAGCGACTCAGCCACCGGCGTTTGTGCAGCCACGGCAGTGGGCATTCCTGCACGCAGGTGCGCAGGGTCAGATAGGTCGCCTTGTACAACAAAGATGGTGTGACCCGCCGCCTGATTGGCTGTGGCGTTGCTCAGCACCACATGGTCCACCTGTTCCAGACCCTGCTCGCGTGCCCTCACTGTCAGGCTGGCGGCGAGGTTCTCACTGGTCGCGTCGAAGGGGCGGCCGTGCTTCTCGTCCAGTGCAGCGACGCCCTGGCGAATCTGCTGATGGAGGGCATAGTCCGGGCTGCCTGGCTCTATCGCCGCGATGCGGCGTCCTTCCGTAAAGAGAGGCTCGGGCTCCTGCGTAGACACCACGCGCGGGCTCTTGGCGATCTCTCTGTAGGGATCTTCAGGATGAAACTGCTTCGCCTTGACCTCGCGTTCCAGGCGAACCTCGCGGGTCTCGTTCAACGCGGAAATCTCGGCGGGATCGGTCTCTTTGGTTGTTCTATCGAGCGGGGGAACGCCCACTGTGCGGTTCCAGCTGCCGTCTTTGGCGTCGTAGCTGTGATAGTCGAACATGGTACCAATCACGTTCGGATCTACGGCGTCGCGCTGCAGGAGCGCTGCGCCCTCGAACTTGCTCAGCTCAACGAAGTAGAAATGCCCAGCGGGCTGCGGCATATCCAGGTGCACGCTGACGGCCGTCTTGCCAGCACGGAATGCGCCGGCAGCGCTGTTGTCGAGCATGTTCTGCCAGACCTTTTCGGCTGCCTGCTCGCCGCGTTTGTGCTCCGTGGACACCAGCAGCAAGCGTGGCGTCCAGCAGTTCACATTGAGGTCGTTCTTTTCGAACGAAACATCGTGGGATTTGAGCGTGCTGGTGTAGGGCAGGTTGAGTGCCAGATCGGGCCTGCCGGCCTCCATCCAACTTCTGCGCTCCGCCAGGTCGTTCCTGATCAGATCCTGGCCGAAGGCTTCTTGCCTGCGCTCGGTGAACGCTACGTTCTTCTCGTTGCCGAACAGCGTGGCCTGTTGCTCGGCAACGGCGGTTGCAAAGCTGTTGGCCACCCGGCCGGGGAGGCTGTCGTTGCGCACAACACCCAACGCAAGCAGGCCGTAGCCATCATTGTCGGGAAGCTGCGCGAGATAGTTCCAATACAGCTCGCGATTTCCCTCCTTCGCGTAGGAGGACAGGACACGAATATCCTTATCGGTAAGTCCGCTCATGATTCATCCTTGAGATGCGGTTTACGGCTGAACGCGATAGCGGCTCAGAAGATCACGCACGCTGGTTTCCAGACGCTGCCAGTCGCTCAGCATTACGCGTGCATAGTTCATCTCGATGGCGATGCTGTCGCCCACATCCACGATGGAATGGCGGCACATTGCGATCTGGCCTTCTCCGACGCGTTCAAGTGTCTTTCCCTGAGCTACAAGTCCGTCAGGAATGCGATCTGCCGGGTCGCAGCTGATGAACGTTGTCAGTTGTCCCTCCGCCGAGCGGGCCACATACCAGTCTGGCTCCATCCCCGGGTTGTGCACGTAAGGCCTGCCCAGCGCAGCCTCTGACTCCTTTGCATAGGCTTCCATCAACGATGGGTCGATCGCATACGGCGTCAGACCCCATCGCTCGGGTTGTGCAACGCGTAGCGCAAGATTCTCTACCGGGTCTCTTCGCTCCAGCGACCCCGGCGCGCTGGTGGCCTCACTGCTGGACCGACGTGCCAGATAGTTCTGGATGGGAACGCGATCGATGTACCTAAGCTCGACCAGTACCTGCCGCCGGCTGTCCTGCGTGCTGCGCACCGGGCGATCACCAGGAGGCGCTGCATCGAAATCAGGCCAGAACACAGTGAGCATGACGCCCCCATCGGCCAAGGGGCCCGTCTGGTTGTAGTAGAGGTTGGCCGGGAACATGAAGCGGTGCGGGCCAAGCCGAGCTTCCACCGGCTGCATTGTGTAGGTCTGTCCGCCCACCGTACGTGGGCTGGTTGCGGTTTCGGACATGGGGGTTCCGTTCGGGTCCTTTTCCGTGGATGGGGCCTTCGCGCAGGCGGTGGTGCTCAGCACGGCCACCAGGGCGAAGGAGGCAAGCCGGCAAGCCGGTGCTCTGCTCATGGGCGATTCCCTTGCATGATCGAAACGACTATAGAACGGTGGAATGGCAAGCTCCAGTCGCAGCCGGGACCGCAGCCACCGCGGGGTCATTGCTGCATGCTGGCTCACATATTCAGCAAGCCGCGATCGGTCGCCTCTATTCCTCCACCTGCCCGCCATCCCACCTATGCCATCAGCCAGCGAGGACCGTAGTTACTCCGTCGGGCCCGGAGCCTGGGGATTTCAGGTAGCTGACTATCTCTGCCTTCTGCTGGTCGGTGAGCTGTGCCCCACTGGCCGCATCTGTGGCAGGCATCAGGGTCGTCAGTGCGAAATTTTCAAATGAGAACTGGGGCATATCACCCTGCCTCAGCCTGCTTCTGCGGAACAAACAAGCTGCCTAGAACTACTTCCTCGTTCCGTAGCTGAATTCTGTCCGCTGGCGTCGCGATGCCAAGTTGAAGCAATGAATCAGCCCGAGCTACTGCGTTGTAGCGAATGCTCTCGAAAATGCTGGGTTGATTGGAGAATACATTAAGAAGTCCCTGCGCGACGGCGCGGATGAATGCAGGAACTTCATCGGAATTTCCTATTTCCTCTTTGAAATCGATGATCGATTTCAGTACTTCACTGGTACCAAGGTCCAACGTGTAAATGCGCTCACGGCCGTCCTCGTCAATCGTAAGCGTTTCTGTTCCAAAGATGCCAAGCGACGCTACCCGCTCACCGTCACGACGGAAAGTGTATTGATACTCAGTGACTTCGCGTCCATCGGACAGAGTGGCTGGTAGAACCCGCGGGTAAGAAATTCTCACCGCGCTGGGTGCATCGAATGCAGAGTTGGAATCGGGCCTGAATTCAATGGGCATCGTCTTTTCCTGAGATTGGCATTGATTGGTGCTGGTGATGAATGTGGCGCGCCTGTGCGTTGCCAGTTTCCGCCAACAGGCGCTGTAGCTGCACAGGTTCAGGAATCACGAGATGCGCCATACATCAACTCCGGCCGAAACCGTTGCAAGGGGGTGGAGTAGGCGTCGCGTCTGTGGCCAAGGTCTGTGCCCCCCAGGATCTTCCTGATCACACACGACAGAATGCATTCTGCCCGCTGTCCCGTTGGGGGCTCATCATGCTCAGACTGCGGCACGCGGACTTGCGAAGATGTGTTCATCAGCAATTCCATTGCTCTGTTTCCAGAATATACGACTCCCTCCCGCCGCACTCCACATCCTCGGCCCTACGTCGCCGGAATGCACGCTGGTTCACACATTCAGAAAGCCGATCCCGCAGCTTGGGCCTCTCCACCTGTCCCCCATCCCACCTATGCCATCATCCAGCCAGGACCGCAGCACCCATCAAGGCTGAACAGGCATGGAGCAGGCAACACGCTACACGGTAACCCTTTATCTGGCCGCCCCCGGCACCCCGCTGAAGAGTGGGGGCATCTCGCCGCGCGGCCACATGTACCTGCAGGTCGCTGCGGGCGACGAGGCCCACAGCTATGGCTTCGCACCACCGCGCCACGCGCCGGGCGAAGCCCGCTCCGGCGTGCAGTACGCGCAGGTGCGCCACGATGATGCCGACGAGCATCTGGACCCGTACTACAGCCGCACGCTGGAAATCACCGAGGAGCATTACGGCTGCCTGCGCGACTTCGCAGAGGAACCGGCCGAGTTCGAGTTCGATGTGGGTCGCCCGGCCGCCATCAACCGCTGCAGCGATTTCGTCTGGGCGGCGCTGCATTACGCGGGCCTGCATCCGCTGCCGGCGCCGCTGGACGGCGGCAGCAACCTGGGCGAGTTCGCGGTGCTGTTCAACCTGCCGGAAATCCAGTGCATTGCTGCGCCGTTCCCGGGCAGCGATCTGAATGCCGAAACCCACCACGCGATGCCCGAGCGCGAGGCCGAGCATCATCGCCAGGGCGACCGCGCGACCGATGAACCGCCACCGACGCCGATCGAAGTGGCCGGCACGCTGCTGGACCCCTCACATCCGGACCATCGCCTGTTCTCGCAGCTGATCCAGAAAGTGGCCGAACTGGATGCCGCGCACGGCCGCCCGTTCGATGCGGCCAGCCAGCGCATCAGCGCCAGCCTGCTGGTGCTGGCCAAGCAGAACAATCTCTCGCGCGTGGACCACGTGCTGCTCAGCAGGCCGACCCAAAGCAGCCATGCGGCGGAGAGCATCTTCATCGTGCAGGGGGACCGCAACGACCCGGGGCACCGCCGCGCCAGCATCGCCACCGAGGTGGCGGCCAAGACCGATGTGGCCGATTCGCTGCGGTTGAAGGAGCAATGATGCGGCCACTGCGGCGGGGGCTGGTGGTACTGGCGGTGCTGGGCGCGCTGGCGGCATGCCGTGCGTCACCAGCGCCGGAGGTTGCGCCGCCCCTGCTGACGCGCGCACAGGCCGAGGCGCGCACGGTTGTGCCGTTCACGCGGGCCGTGCAGTTGCAGAAGGCCGGTCGGATTGCCGAGGTCACGTTTGATTTGCCGGCGCCCCAGAAGCCGGCCATTCCGATCCTGAACATCGGGTTGCGGCTGCAGGATACCGATGCGCGACGGCTGCTGGATGCTTCGGAGAAGATCACGCTGGGACGGCTGCCAACGCGGCTGCGCCTGGAGCGTATTGATGGCGGTGCACCTGGTCCTGTGCAGCTCTGGCAGCGTACTCGCGATGGACGCGATTCTCAGAAAATCGGGGAGGATGGCGTGGTAACAGACCTGACGACGGGGAGCGTGGACATCAACAGCTTGGCCGAGGCCGGGTTGTACTCTGAAGACGTGCTCTATCGCACGCTGCAGTTGGCGCAGGTCGGAGGCATTGCACCCGGGCGCTACGTTCTGGGGGTCGACCTTGTGGAGGATCGACCCCAGCTGGATGGCCTGAAAGCAGAACTGATCGTTGGCTACCAATCACTAGGAAAGTAGACATGCACAAGGACGATGCGGAACGCTACAGCGTAACCATCCATCTGGCGGCCCCCGGCACGCCGCGCTACGGCCGTGATGCTGAGGGGAACAGGTTTCTGCTGGAGCCCTCGTTCGCGGGGCACATGTTCCTGTCGCTGCGCCGTTCGGGTGAACCCTTGCCGGAGAGCATGGGTTTCACCCACGCAGGCACCAAGGACGAGCCGAACAGGGGCAAAGTCGATGACATGGACGTGTGGGTCTACGACAAGCCCCGCTTCGAGCGCACGATCGAGATCAGCAAGGAGCAGTACGACCGCATCCTCGAGTTCTCGGCAGACCCGAAGAAGCACGGCTTCGACATGAACTACGACTTCTTCTCCAACGCCTGCACCGATTTCGCTTGGGGTGCCCTGAACCACGCTGGGCTGCGCCCGGTGGGGCTGGCCGGGGAGATCACCAACTATGAGGGCGCTACCAGGGTCCTGGACAACATCCGCGCCGTCAATGCCATTCCGCAGCAGGTGAAGGGCAGCGAGCTGGACAAGGTGCAGTGGAACCCGATGCCGAAGCAGACCTTCCGCGAGTGGATGTTCACCGAGAACGGGGAGCAGTGGCGCGGCAACAGCGTGCTCGCGGCAAGCGGCACGCCCGCAGACCCGGCGCACGATGATCATGCCCGCCTCAACCAGATCCACCAGCAGGTGGCCGACCTCGGCGCTTTCGGTGCGCGCAACGGCAATGTCAGTGCCAGCCTGCTCGCGCTGTCGAAGGAGCAGCAATTCTCGCGCGTGGACGAAGTGGTGCTGGGCGAGCAGCGCGGTGATACCGCACCGAAGCTGTTCATCGTGCAGGGTGACCGCAGTGACCCGGCACACCAGCGCGCCAGCATGCCGGCGGAGTTGGCTGCGCAGGCACCGGTGGAGGCCTCGTTCGATCGCGTCGCGCAGTTGCAGCAGAACGAGCCGCAGCGAGACGCGCAGCGCCTGCAGGAGGAGCAGCAGCTTCAGCAGAGCCACGGTCCACGGATGGCATAGCGGCGGGCGCAGCATCGAGGTCGAGCGTCGGCCATACGCGCGCCGGCGCACGCCACGCCCCCCACCTGCTACCATTCCCCCGCAACCCCAGCCAGCCCACCCGCGCAGACAGATGCGGGGCGGGCCGTCGCAGTACGGCCCAGCGAGCCAGGACACCCTCCCGTGCCCATTCAAGGACGCTCGCATGTTCCGTACTCCTCTCTTCCGGTCGGCCGCCCTGGCCGTTGCCGTTTCGCTCAGCCTCGGCGCGCCCTCCGCGTTCGCCGACAACGCACCCGCTGCCAGTGCTACCACCGCCGCTGTGCAGCGCCAGGCCGTGGCCAAGGGCCTGTACGAGCTGGCCTACAGCCCGAAGCAGAACGCCGTGTTCGTGGCCTCCTCCGGCGGCTTCGGCGATGACGCCGGCCCGGCCCAGGTGCTGCGCCTGAACCCGGCCACGCTGGCGGTGGAAACCCGCATCCCGCTGGAGCGCAAGGCGTTCGGTGTGGTGCTGGATGACGCCCACGACCGCCTGTACGTGGGCAACACCGTGGACCTGTCGGTGACGGTGGTCGACACCGCACAGAACAAGGCCGTCGGCACCATCCAGCTGATGGAGAAAAAGACCGGCAAGGACGGCAAGGCCGCCTACACCCACGACCTGCGCGAGCTGGTGGTCGACAGCGCGACCAACCGCCTGTACGTGACCGGCCACAGCAGCCAGCCGGACGTGAGCAGCGTGCTGTTCGTGATCAATACCACCACGCTGAAGGTGATCAACACCATCGACGGCCTGGGCAATGCCAAGGCGCCGGGCCTGGCGCTGGATGCGGCCAACAAGCGCGTCTACACCAGCAACCTGCTGGCCGACCTGGTGGTGGTGGGCACCGATTCGAACAAGGTAGTGGCGCAGCACAGGATCGCCGCCGAGCAGCCGATGAACATCGCGCTGGATCCGGCCGGCAAGCGCCTGTTCGTGACCGACCAGGGCTCGGAATTCCTGCGTGGTTACCAGGCCAAGAGCAGCGGCCTGGTCAGCAAGCACCCGGGCCAGCGCGTGCTGGTGCTCGACCGCAGCACCGGCAAGGAACTGGCCAGCATTCCGACCGACGCCGGCCCGCTGGGCATCCTGCTGGATGCACCGCGCAAGCGCCTGTACGTGACCAACCGCGAAGCCGGTACGGTGACCGCCTACAACAGTGACAGCTACCAGAAGGTGGCCACCTACACCGTGCCGACCCACCCGAACAGCCTGGCGCTGGATGCGAAGAACAACGTGCTGTTCGTCAGCATCAAGAACGGCGAGAAGGATGACAAGGGCGCTGACGAGAGCGTGGCGCGCATCCAGCTGTGATGCGCTGGCGCCGGGTCCCGCCCGGCGACGCGCCGCGTGAAGAAGGCAGGGTGCAGGCCCTGCCTTTTTCTTTGCCTGGTTGCAGTGCCCAGCGCCAACCCGCTAGGGTTGAAGCCCATGGCAGGGAGCCAAAGGATCTGAATCGTGCTGGATATCCACCGCTGGCTGCGCGTCGGCCTGATCTTCACGCTGGCGGGCGTACTTGGCGCCTGCAACAGCCGCGTACCGGATGCACTGGAGCTGCTGGATCTGGTCAAGCCGATCAACGTGGCCGAGTCCGGCCAGGCGGTGCGGTTCGAGTTCGAGACGAATGCCCGCAACTTCCACCCGGGTCGCACCTATGCGCTGGAGCTTGAGTTGCAGCACCAAGGGACGCGAAAGCCCGACGAGCCTGACGTGGGCACAATGAGGATCCCGTTCGAGGTGACCCTGCAGCAATGGCGTGCTGATGCCTGGAAGGATGTTCCCACCTACGACAGCTTTCAAGCCGGGGTGCTCAATGCCGGTGAGCAGCTTCCGGAATGGCATGCATCCAGCGAATGGCGGTATACGTCGCCGCACATGGGCAGTGATGGCCAGTACACGATGAGCCTGGTTGCTCTGCCAGTGGAAATTGACTCCCGCTACCGCGTGGACGTGCGCACGGTGCAGAGGACAGAGGCACTGCAGGGCTACTCGGCCCGTTTTCGGATCCATGCCGCCCGACCCGCTGGAAAGTAATCAATCGCCTGGTTGCGACGCCGTTGGTCACCCGCTAGGGTTGAGGCCTATGGCAGGGAGCCAAAGGATCTGAATCATGCTGGGTATCCACCGCTGGCTGCGCGCCGGCCTGATCTTCACGCTGGCGGGCGCACTCGGCGCCTGTAGCAGCCGCGTACCGGATGCGCCGGAGCCGCTGGATCTGGTCAAGCCGATCGACGTGGCCGGGTCCGGCCAAGCGGTGCGGTTCGAGTTCGAGACGAATGCCCGCAACTTCTATCCGGGTCGTCCCTATGTTCTGGATCTTGAAGTGCAGCGACATGGACCCGGACCTGACAGTGAGCCTGACATGGACAATGTTCATGTTCCCTTTCAGCTGTCCCTGCAGCGCTGGGTCGCAGGTGCCTGGCAGGACGTTGCGACGTCTGATGTCTATCAGGCACGGGCGCGCAATCTGGGTGAGCCGCTCCCCGAATGGCATGAGTCGGCAGACTGGCGTTACGCGCAGCAGGTATCGATGGACGCCAGCCGATACAGGTTGAGCATCGTCACGCTGCCGATAGAAATGGGTGCCCGCTACCGCCTGGATGTGCGCACGGTGCAGCCCACCGCTGCGCTCCAGCATTACCCGGCGCAGCTGCGGGTTCATGCCGACCCACTCTCTGGAAAATAGCCGTCATCCCACTGCTGGAAGGAACTGAAGGATTTTTCTTATGGATAAGCCGCGCTACACCGTAGAAATCGTCATTGCCGCACCTGGTACGCCGTTGGTGGACGAGAGAGGTGTACAGAAAGTTGTGGACGGGGTTCCGCAGACATCCGGGCCCGGACACATGTTCTACGTGCTCCATGGGCCGGACAAGACCACGCGGAGTTTCGGCTTCGCGCCTACGGAGCATGGAAGCATGAACGGGCCGGGCGAGGTCATGAAGACCGATGCGGTCGAGTACAGGAACCCGCATTACAGCCGCACGCTCGAGATCAGCGAGCAACAGTACAGAAAGCTTGAGGCCTTCGGTGCGCACCCGGATAAGTACGGCTTCGATCTTCAATACAAGGACGTGCGCAACAACTGCGTGGACTTCACCTGGGAAGCCTTGAACCACGCAGGCATCCAGCGGAAAAGCAGCATCGACGTGAACGCGTTGGGAGGTCCCGCTGGCCAGCTTCTTCCGGATGTTCGCATTCCTCTTGACATCAAGGGGGCGGGCAAGGACGCATTCCGGCCGCTGCGCAACATCCACGGTGTGGACAGCATTGATCCGCCGTTTCCGGACAGCGAGCTCAACCAGAGGAAAACCAATCCCCTGCCGGAGCGCAGTCTCAAGCAACACATGCTGAGTGATGCCGAGGGCATGGGCGAACGAAGCGGTGATCTTCTGGCCCGGCACAGCAACGACCCGCTGCTCTCGCAGATCCACCAGGGCGTGGCCCGGCTCGATGCAGAGCGGGGCCGTGCCTTCGATGCCACCAGCGAGAACATCAGTGCCAGCCTGTACGCGCTGGCCAAAGCCAATGGCCTGACCCAGGTTGACCATGTGCTGTTGAGCGATCGCACCGCGCAGCCCGACGCTGCGCAGAACATCTTCATCGTGCAGGGCGAGCGCAACGATCCGGCACAGCTGCGCGCCAGCATGCCAACAGCGGTGGCTGCGCAGACACCGGCAGAAACTTCGTTCGAGCGTGCCGAGCAGCTGTCGCAGTCTGCACAGGTGCGTACGCAGGATGAGCTGCAGCAGCGCCAGGTGCAGGAGCAGTCCGGTCCGCGCATGGCCTAGCGCAGCAAGCGCCACGGCGAGCCGCCGTACTCGCGCTGGGCCGCCAGTAACGCTGGAGGCGGCTCAGCCCAGACGGTGTGCCGGGTTCTGCTGCTGCTCCTGCTCACGGGCCTGCTGTTCGGGCACTAGCCCCACGGCCGGCTGCTGCGGGGCCAACCCCAGCTTCTGCATCGACTGCTCCACCGGCGTCTGCGCCGCCACCGCGGTCGGCATCATCGCGCGCAGGTGCGCCGGATTGGCCGGGTCGCCCTGCACCACGAAGACGTTGTGCCCGGCCGGGTGCTGGGCCGTGGCGTTGCTGACCAGCACATGGTCGACCTGCTGCAGGCCCTGCTCGCGGGCCAGCACGGTCAGGCTGGCGGTCAGGCGTTCGCTGGTCTGGTCGAACGCACGGCCATGCTGGGCATCCAGAGCGGCCACGCCTTGGCGGACCTGCTGGTTGAGGCCGTACTCGGGGTGGTTGGGGGTGAGTTCTGCCATGGCGATCGAACGGTAGCGGTGGGTCGGGGTGAACCCCTTCAGTATAAATCCGGCCGGTGAAGGGCGCCGGAAAGGTCAGTCCGCCGGCCGATGGTCGTAGCTGATCACCCGTTCGGCCAACCAGCGCCCGTCCACGCGGCGCCAGACCTGGATGAAGCGGGCCTGGCCGGTCCAGCGTTCCACGCCATCCTTGCCGCGTTCATGGAAGCGGTGGTTGCCGATTTCGAGCGCCCGCTCATCGTGCAGCGGGAAGACCTGCAGCGAAGATTCCACCAGCTCGCGGCGCAGCTGCCAGCCACCCTTGCGCGCGCTGCTGCACAGGGTGGCCACGCTGCGACGGAAGTCCTCGCGGCTGCTGGCCGACTTGCCGTCCTTGTCATGGAAGAACTCCATGTCCTCGGTCGTCATCGCGGCGGCCCTGTCGGCATTGCAGGCCTCGAAGGCGGCGGCGAACAGCTGGGTGTCGGCCTGGTGGATCTGCTCGCGCAGGGAGTCGGCGGGCGCTGGCGCGGCAACGAGGCCGGCGGCCAGCAAGGGCAGGGTGGGCAGCAGCATGGTGAGGCTCCAGGGAGGGTTCACGCAGGCTCGCATGGCGTTTGGGCCACTGCAGCCGGCGTCCGACGAAACGGCCCTTCCACGGAGTGAACGCCCGCATTGGCGGCCCGGCGCCAGCGTCGGGGCCGTGGCTGTGCAGGCGATGTCATGAGCGGCCGGGATTCCCTCACGGCCGCCACAGGGCACGGCCACTAGCCTGAACGCCTCCCTTTCCACAGGAGCGCCCATGCCTGCTTCCCGCATCCGCCTGCACGTTGAAGACACAGGGGGCCACGGCCGCCCGGTCATCCTGATCCACGGCTGGCCGCTGTCCGCCGATGCCTGGAGGACGCAGGTGACGATTCTGCGCGACGCTCAACACCGGGTGATCAGCTACGACCGGCGCGGCTTCGGCCGCTCCGACAAGCCGGCCGAAGGTTATGACTACGACACGCTGGCGGCGGACCTGGCGGGGTTGATCGAGGAACGTGACCTGCGCGACGTCACCCTGGTCGGCTTCTCGATGGGCGGCGGTGAGGTGGCGCGCTATGTGGCCAACCACGGGCAGGAGCGCCTGCACAGCGTGGTGTTTGCTGCCGCCGTGCCGCCGTACCTGCTGCGCAGTGATGACAACCCGGAAGGCCCGCTGACCCAGGACAAGGCTGACGAAATGCGCAGTGGTCTGGAGAAGGATCGCGAAGCGTTCTTCGACGGCTTCACCCGCGATTTCTTCAGCGCCAACGGCAAGCTGATGGTCACCGAGGAAGCGCGCCAGGCGGCGATCGCGCTGTGTCATCAGTCCGACCAGACGGCAGCGCTGGGCTGCATGAAAGCGTTTGCCACCACGGACTTCCGCGATGATCTGAAGAAGATCACAGTGCCCACCCTGATCCTGCACGGTGACAGCGATGCCATCGTTCCGTTTGAAGGCTCTGGCCAGCGCACGCACCGGGCCATTGCGGGCAGCGAAGTGGTGATCCTTGAAGGCGCGCCGCACGGCTGCAATACCAGCCATGCCGACCACTTCAATCTTGCCCTGCTGAACTTCCTGAAGCGGTAAGCTGCGGCCATGCGCGAACCGAAGATGCCACCGTGGAAGAAGCCCAACCCCAAGGGCCAGACCTCGCAGCCGCTGTCGCCTGCACAGAAGGAGGCGGCGCGGCAGCGGGCGGAAGAGAATGGGCGGCGTTACCCCAATCTGGTGGACAACATGTGGGCCGCCAAGCTGCCGCGCGGACTGTGATCTGTAGAATTGAGCCATGCTCGACTCCGCTCTGCATCCATCCACGCATGGCGTGGATCTACGGCAAAAGCAGCCGAGCGTGGGCTCGGCTCTACAGCTTGGCCAGCGGCTTCCAGCCGGGTTCCATCCAGGGCGCGATCTTGTTCTGGCGGACGGTGATGGCCTCAACTGGTACCCCAGCCAGGCGTGCAAGCTCCGCACGCAGCAGCTCGGCATCCACCGACATGGCCGTAGCTACCTGCAGCCGATCTCCCTGATGCCTCACTTGTACCGGAAGCGTGGCGTGCGCGTCCTGCTGGCCGCCGGTGCGCCCGATCGGGTAGCGCATTGTTACCGGCCGTGACAGCTGCGCCAGTGCGGGCTGCCACGCCTGCAGCACGAGGGGCTGCCCGGCAGCGGGAACATGTACCTCAGCAATCGTGGCTGGGTAGCCGGTGAGGCTCTCGACCATGACCTGGAAGCGCGCGCCATCTGGTACGGCCAGCACGGCGGCGATCAATACGCACAGCGAAACGAATACCGCCGCCAGGATCCAGCTGCGCGGCGCGGTGGCCGGTCGAGTCGCGTTGCGCAGCCCCGGTCTGCGCCGCAGCTTGCGCGCGTAGATACGCCGGTCCTTCCTGCGCGGGCTGCTGCTGTGCTCAGGCAGGTTCAAGGGAACGCGCGGAAGGCGCGCCACGCGGGCCTGGATCAGGCGCGAGAGCAGCATCCACGCGATCACGAACGCCAGCAGCGGGAGCAGGGTTCGCACCCACAGATACAGCGTGACCATCCACAACACCTCTACAGACGACCATCCATGCTCGTCTACATCCTACCGGGACCACGCGGTGGTTGTCGTATACGCCAGCCGACAGGCACAGGATGCTTGGTTAGGATGGTCCTTTGTTGTCATGGATGAACCGATGGTCTCTGCCGCTGCCCGCTTCTGTCGCATCTGTGGTCCCGGCCCGATCCTGCTGGCGCTGCAGGTAGTGGCGTTGCTGGCGGTAGGCCTTGCAGCCGGCTTCTTCCACTACCGTGTGGGACTGCTGCTGGAGCCGGTGGATGACGCATGCGGTGGGCCCGACGCGGCCGCACGCATACAGGTGGCCGAACAGCTGCTGGCGCGATCCACTGCGCTTGCACCGTGGCAACCGTTGCAGTGGATTCCGATGGCGGGCGTGGTGCTGGCGCTGCTGGGCGCGATGTCGATCAGCGTCTATCGGCTGGGGCGGTTGTCCGGACGGCTGCGGCGGGCCAACCGGGTCTTGATGATGCTGCATGGCGCGTTACTGGTGCTGGCGGTGCGGGCATTGCATCTGTACGACATGGCATGGACCAGTGTGGCCAAGCTGGCGCCGACAACCTGCCTGATGGAACTGGGCAGTTTGCCGCTGGCACAGGCGCAGGAGGCGGTGTTCGAGATCCTCACCCACGAGCATGCCCCGCTGCTGGGCAATCCCGATGATCTGGCCCTGGTGCTGGTCGCAGTGATGCTGATGGCGATGGCTGCAGGATTCATGTTGTGGCGGGCGATCGTGCGCGAGCGGGAGGTGCAGTCGCCCAGCCCATAGCAGCTGCATGCCCGAGCAGGCGTTCTCAATCACGCTAAAGTCCGTACTTCGCCCCTGCAAGGAAGTGCTGATGCGTTGGTTGCTTCGCGCTGTACCGCTACTGCTCTGTTCGTTGGCGGTACACGCCGCTGAAGTAGATCGCCGGATTGCGGTGACCATCGACGACCTGCCCTGGGCGCGGGTGGATGAGATCGTTCCGCCGGACCTGCAGGCGCGGCATGAAGCGCTGATGGACCAGCTGCGCGAGGCAGGCGTGCCGGTGGTCGGCTTCGTCAACGAGAACAAGCTTGAGATCGACGGGCAGATGCAGCCGGCGCGGGTGCAGATGCTGCGCGACTGGCTGGACGCCGGCTACATGCTGGGCAATCACACCTACTCGCACATGGACCTGAACGCCAAGGGCGTGCCTGCGTTCCAGCGGGATTTCCTGCGTGGCGAGACGGTGCTGCGGCCGTTGCTGGCCGAGCGCGGGCTGAAGCCGCAGTGGATGCGTCACCCCTATCTGCGTGCGGGGCGCACGCCGGAAGACCGCGCGGAAATGGACGTGTTCTTCAAGCAGCTTGGCTACCGCGTGGCGCCGGTGACGGTGGACAACGGCGAGTGGGTGTGGGCGTTCGCCTATGCCAACGTGATGAACGAGCAGGCGGATTCGCCCGCGCGCGCGGCGACGCTGGCGCAGCTGCGCAAGGGCTACGTGCCGTACATGCTGAACAAGCTGGACTATTACGAGAAGCAGTCGCAGGCGCTACTTGGGTACGCGCTGCCGCAGGTGTGGCTGATGCACGCCAATGAGCTCAACGCGGCGACCTTTGCCGAACTGGTCGCGGCCACGAAGCGTCGCGGCTATCGCTTCATTTCATTGGACGAGGCGATGCGTGACCCGGCCTACGCGCGTGGTGCCGAGGGCTACAACGGCCGCTATGGCCCGAGCTGGCTGCACCGCTGGGCGATGGCGCAGAGCAAGCCGAAGGACTTCTACGCCGGAGAACCCGAGGTGCCGGCGTGGGTGATGAAGCTGGCCAAGGTCGACTCGGAGTGACGCTCAGCGCTTGACGGCCAGCACGCCGTCCAGCGCCAGTTCGGCCTTGAAACCCGCCTTTTCCAGGCGCTTGGCCACTTCACGCGGCACGTCGCGGCCGCTGGTCAGCTTGTTCGGCGCGCCGGTGTAATGGAACAGGCGGCCGCCCTTGCGGATGACGCGGGCGAGGTGGTCATAGAACACCTGGGAGTACAGCTCGCCGGCGATGCCGAAGCGCGGTGGGTCGTGCAGGATCGCATCGACACTGTTGCTGGCCACCTGTTCGATCTGCTGCGAGACGTCACCGTGGCTGAACTGCAGGCGGCCACCGGCGGCAGCCGAGTCTGGATCCGGCGACCACGGGTTGAGCGTGCGCAGCCACATCACATCGGCGTTCTTCTCGAACGAGCGGATCTGGCCGACACCGGCCTCCAGCGCGCAGGCGGCGAAGTAGCCCAGGCCACCGCAGGTATCGAGGATGACCTTGCCGGCCGGCGCGACCAGCTCCACCTTGCGGCGCGCATCCTCGAACGGCGACAGCTTCGAGGTCGGCAGCATCTTGATGCCGTCGATCTCGAAGGTCGGTGCGCCCCATTCGGTCGGCACCAGCTTGATCAGCGAGCCGCTGTAGCGCGAGATCGGCGCGAAGTCCTCGCCATCCCAGTAGTACAGCGTGCGGTCCTTCAGCTTGCCCGGCCACGGGTAGGGCTGGCCCCGGAAGTGGAAGCCGTCGGCATCCAGCACCACGCTGTCCTGGCTGCGGCCGAGGTCGAGCGAGCCCTGCCATTCAGCAGCGCCCTTGTCATGGGCACGGCGCAGGGTGTCAGCGCTGTCGCGGGTCAGCAGGGGGCCGAAGTAATGGGGCACGGCGGGTACCGGGGCGTTTCGGGGGAGGGCATGGTACCGCAGGGCGCATGATGGGCTGAAAGAGTGATTTATGACCATGGTCGTTGAAAACAACGGTCTATGGGGCATGTGCAACTAATCTCAGTATGACGGGATGCCGCGACGCGGCCTTCAGTGAAAGGCTGAACGCCGCCTAAGATCAGTTGCCTACTGAGCGAACTGAGTTCCGCGATTGGATGCGCATTGCCTTGGTATGCACACGTCCAGCGAGGTGCTCACGAATCGTGACTCCATTATGGTGCAGACGACGCCAATTCCCTCGCTGAGATAGAAGGGGGATGAATAATGACGTGTATCGCTAAAATAGCATCTGCCGTTGTCAATACCAATCTTAGCTGTTCGGGCTCCGGCAACGGAGCTCTCTGCATTCATCTGGCCTGTTGAATAATAGGACACGCCCACAGGAACACGTCCATTCGGCGCAGTTGCCGTAACCCAGTCAATACTCTTCGAACTCCATTTTGAGGTTGGATTCCCTGGGGTGTTTTCACGAGTGCATGCCCAGCCTGCTGCCGGCCCTTCAATCGTCCCCTCCCCTTGAGATGGTTCCATATCCATGGAAGCGCAGAAAGCTTGGTGGTAGAGCTTAGTCGCCTCCGACTGATCGCTGTATCGATAGATCAGTCGTCCAAAACCATCAGGCTTCAGATGCTGATCAACTTGAATCTGCCCTCCATCGAAGTCTGGCCAAGTTGTACGGCGAACAATGATGATCTCTCCTTTGGCGCTGAGCTCCGTTCTGTCGACACTCAATGGTGTTTCTGCGAATGCAGGCGAGGCCGTGGCGATTGCCAGACACAGGATCAGTGTGCGATTACTCATCTGCGAGTCTCCGTTCTTCGGTTGCGGAGACACTAGGCTCAACAATGTTCAGTTTTCAGATTGTGACCCGCACCGTACTTGACCAGATTTCAAACTTTTCTTACTAGTTTGAATGTTGATCCATCGCTCAATCGCACTTCACCGCATACACCGGCCCAGCACCGATCAGCATCAACGCCATGTAGTCACTATCGCTGGCCTTGCCGTTCAACGTCGCGTCCTTGTTGAAGTGGAAGATGCCGAAGCCGCCCGCCATGCGGATCAACGCGCTGTCGATCTGCTCGGCGTCATCGCGGAAGTAGCGGCTGATCTCGCTGCGGGTGGCCTTGTGCAGGGCATTCGGCTCGCGTTGCCACTGGTCGCCGCGGCTGAAGGAGACGAAGTACTGGCCGCCTTCCCTGTCGATGCGGAAGTCGGCCGGTTTGCGCGCGCCGGTGGCGAAGCAGCCCTGCAACGGATCGGCGCTGAAAGGAAGCCCGGCATCGCCACTGCAGGCGGTGAGCAGCAGGACGGCACCGGGCAGCAGCAGGCGGAGCATGCGCATGGGATGTCCCTACAGGGCAGGTGCGGCTAGTGTAGGCGGCACTCGGGCGTCGCCCGTACAGAAATTCGGCAAGAACAAAGGGGTTTTCGGATGGCGCAGGGCAAGGCACCGTGGTGCGGCATGGCCAGTTGGCTGGGGATCGCTGTGGGTTGGGGGGCCGGCACTACCCGCGTGGATCATGCGCTGCGGTGGATCTCCACCGTTACGTGCACCAGCTCTTCATGGATCGCCAGCGCGTTGTGCAGGGTATCGGCATCCAGCGTGGCGTCGCTGGTGACCACGCTGGCGCTGACCGCGTACTTGCCGCGACCGACCTGCCAGACGTGCAGGTCGGCCAGGCGCGCCGGCCACGGGCCCTGTTCGATCACTTCGCGTACTTCGGCCACCACCGGAGCGTCCATCTGCGCGTCGAGCAGGATGCGGCCGCTGTCGCGCAGCAGGCCCACCGCCCACACCGTGACCAGCACGGCGCCGACCAGGCCCATCACCGGGTCCAGCCAGGTCAGGCCCAGCAGCTTGCCGCCGAGCAGGGCGATGATGGCCAGCACCGAGGTGGCGGCGTCGGCCAGCACGTGCACATAGGCCGAGCGCAGGTTGAGGTCGTGACCGTGCGCATGGCCGTGATCGTGGTGTTCGTGGTCATGCCCGTGATGATGGCCATGGTCATGCCCGTGGTGGTGATGCGCGTGGCCCGGGCTGTCGTGCAGCCACCATGCACAGAGCAGGTTCACGCCCAGGCCTACCGCAGCGATGGCGATGGCTTCGTTGTAGTGGATCGGCGCCGGTACCCACAGCCGCTCCAGCGACTGCACGGCCATCAACGCGGCCACGCCGAGCAGAGCGATGGCGCTGGTATAGCCGGCCAGAATCTCGATCTTCCAGGTGCCGAAGGCGAAGCGCGGGTCGTGCGCGTAGCGGCGTGCGCAGCGGTACGCAAACACCGAGAGCCCGAGCGCCAGCGCATGCGAACTCATGTGCCAGCCGTCGGCGAGCACGGCCATGGAGTTGAACCACCAGCCGCCGACGATCTCCACGACCATCATGCTGACGGTGAGCCACAGGGCGCGGCGGGTATTGCGTTCGGCCAGCGGGTTGCCGTCGTCGAAGCGGTGTTCGTGGCGACGGGCGGCGGCGAGGGCGTCCAAGTGCATGGGGGCGGGAGCTGGAGTGGATACCCCCATAGGGTATATGATCCCGCCATGGCGCACGTACACAAAAATCGTAAGCAGCTGCTGACCCGGGTGCGCCGCATCGCGGGCCAGGTGGCGGCGTTGGAGCAGGCGCTGGACCAGCCCGAGGGTAAAGCCGGCGACTGCGCGGACGTGCTGGTGCAGGTCGCCGCCGTGCGCGGTGCCGCCCACAGCCTGCTGATGGAGCTGCTGCACGAGCACCTGCAGGAACACGTGGTGGGCGCCGAAGACCCGCAGCAGCGGGCGGCCGAGGCCGAGGTGCTGGTTGAGCTGCTGCGCCGCTACGGCAAATAGGCCGAGGGCGGGTAGAGTCGACTGTTAGTCGACTGCTCTTCGCTCAGGCGTCATGAGATCCCGCGCTTCGCGCGATAGTCGACTAACAGTCGACTCTACCCCCCGTGGCGGTGCCGCGCGTTCCAGATGTGCGTGGCGGCCAGCAGCAGGCTGACGGTGACCGTCATCGGTGTTTCCCAGTCGTGCGAGGGCAGCGCAAGCGCGCCGGCCAGCAGCAGGCCGAGCCCGGCGCCGGCGGTGGCCCAGGCCAGCACGGGGAGGCGACGGCGACGCTCGGCCCGCCACAGCGCGTAGCCGGTCAGCGGCAGGGCGATGGCCACGAACAGCAAGTGCACCCATTCCGCCTCGGCCCACGCGCCGAACAGCGGCAACGCGGCGGCCAGCAGCGGCAGCGCCAGGCAGTGCAGCAGGCACAGGCTGGACAGGGCGACAGCGCCGGCATCGAGCAGGGCGGCAGACGGCGACTTCATCGGGGGAGGCTCCTTGCGCGACAGATGTTATACAGTAACATTTTCGTTCCGCAGCCAACCCGCTCCGACATGAACACTGTTTCCCGCGCCGACCGTCGCCTTCCGGTCACCGTGCTGTCCGGCTTCCTGGGGGCCGGCAAGACCACCCTGCTCAACCAGATCCTGCGCAACCGCGCGGGCCTGCGTGTGGCGGTCATCGTCAACGACATGAGCGAGGTCAACATCGACGCGCAGCTGGTGCGCGAGGGTGGGGCCGAACTGCGCCGCACCGAGGAGACGCTGGTGGAATTCAGCAATGGCTGCATTTGCTGCACGCTGCGCGATGACCTGCTGCGGGAAGTGCGGCGCCTGGCCGACGCCGGCCGCTACGACTACCTGCTGATCGAGTCGACCGGCATCGGCGAGCCGATGCCGGTGGCAGCCACCTTCGCCGTACGCGACGAGCATGGCTTCAGCCTGAGTGACGTCGCGCGACTGGACACGATGGTGACGGTGGTGGATGGCAGCGCGTTCCTCGCCGACTTCGGCTCGACGCTGCGCCTGGCCGAGCGTGGCCAGCAGGCCGGGCCGGACGACGATCGCGGCGTGGTCGACCTGTTGTGCGAGCAGGTCGAATTCGCCGATGTGATCGTGGTCAGCAAGGTCGATCAGACGGAAGATGACTTGCTGCAGGACACGCTGGCCGTGCTGCGCGGCCTGAACCGCGACGCGAAGCTGCTGCTGTCCCGCTTCGGTGACGTGCCACTGGCCGAGCTGCTGGACACCGGCCGCTTCGACTACGAGCGTGCGCAACGTGCGCCGGGCTGGGTGAGGGAACTGCGTGGCGAGCACACGCCGGAAACCGAGGAGTACGGCATCGGCAGCTTTGTCTATCGCTCGCGACGTCCGTTCCACCCCGTGCGATTCGCCCGCGCGCTGCAGTCGGGCATGCCTGGCGTGATCCGCAGCAAGGGCTGGTTCTGGCTGGCCAACCGCATGGACTGGGTGGGCGAACTGAACACCGTGGGCGCAGCGACGCGCACGCAGGCGGCGGGGTTCTGGTACGCCGCGCGTGATCGCGTGCGCGCTGGGCTGGAGGACACCGCGCCATTGCTGCCGCCCACGCCGCTGCCGTACAGCGACCTCGGCTGGGCACGGCAGCAGGCCGATTGCTGGAGCGCACCGTTGCCGGGGCCGGAGGACTTCCCGGATGCGGCCGCGCATTCGGCGATGCAGCGCCTGTGGCATCCGTTGTGGGGGGATCGCCGCCAGGAGCTGGTGGTGATCGGCGTGCACATGGATGAGCGCGCGGTGCGAGCGGAGCTGGACGCGTGCCTGCTCAACGATCAGGAACTGCGTGCGGGGCCGTTGCTGTGGCAGCAGTTGCCGCAGGCGTTCCCGGTGTGGAAGCGGTGAGCGAACGGCTCCAGTAGATTCACGCCATGCGTGGATGGCGGTTCAACCGGTCTTTGCCCGCCTTGTAGAGCCGAGCCCACGCTCGGCTGCAATTGCAGTGGATCCACGCCATGCGTGATGCGTCAGCCGAGCGTGGGCTCGGCTCTACAGAATCGAACCCACGCATGGCGTGGATCTACAAGGCGTCGCGCCATTGCCAGGCGTCGGCGGTGATTCGCAGCACCTGCGTCGGTCGCAATGCCTGCAGCAGGTGCCGGTCGTGGCTGACCATCACCAGTGCGCCCGGCCACGCCGCAAGCAATTCTTCCAACGCCTGCAATGCGCTCAGATCCAGCGCATTGCCCGGCTCGTCCAGCAGCAACAGCTGCGGTGCGGGATCGGCATACAGCACGCTGGCCAGCGCGCCTTTCACCCGTTCGCCATCGCTGAGGCTGCTGGCTTGCCGCTGGATGCGCTGCGCGTCCAGCCCGAGCAGGGCCAGCCGTGTGCGCAGTTCGCCGGGGGCCGCGCGCGGGTTGGCGGCCTGCATGGTGTCGAGGATGCTGCGCTCGCCGGACAGCCCCAGCAGCTGCTGGTCGAGCAGGGCCAGGGGCGCATGCCGTTGCACGATGCCGCTGCGCGCAGGCAACTGGCCGGCCAGCACGCGCAGCAGGGTGGATTTTCCCGCACCGTTGTCGCCGACCACGGCGATGCGTTGCCCGCGGCGGATCTCCAGCTGCAGCGGCGCACTGCAGCCATGCGGCAGCACCAGGGATTCGGCCTGCAGCAGACGCGTGCTGCCACGTTCGCCTGCGACGGCAAACAGCGCCAGCTCCGGCGCCACATGCACCGCCGATGCCGCTGCGCGCAGCTGCTCTGCGCTGGCCTGCAGGCGTTCGGCCTGTACCAGCTGCGCGCGGCCGTGGCTGGCCTCGGCGCGCTGCTTCTGCCGGCCGAGCAGGATGGGGGCCTGGTTGGCCTGCTTCGCATCGCGATTGCCACGCGCCTGGCGTTGTTGTTGCCGTTCGTGCTGTTCGCGCGCGCTGCGTTGCTGCTGCCGGTGCTGGGCGCGCGCATGGTCGAGCTGGGCGGCGGCAGCTTCGCGCTCGGCGGCGCGCGCATCGGCGTAGTGCTGCCACGGTCCGCCGTAACGATGCAGCCCGCGCCCATCGAGCTCGACGATCTGCTGCATGTGCCCAAGCAGCTCGCGATCATGACTGACCGCCAGCAGGCCGCCGCGCCACTGCTGCAACTGCTCGTACAGCTGTTGGCGATGGCGTGCATCGAGGTGGTTGCTGGGTTCGTCCAGGATCAGCCAATCGGCACCGCTGGCCCAGGCACCGGACAGCGCCACCTGCATCGCCTGGCCACCGCTGAGACGCGCGGCAGGCTGGGCGGAGTCGAGGTCATCGGGCAGCCCGAGCATCTGCCATTGCTGCTGCAGGCATTCGCGCAGATCCCAGCGGTCGCCGATGCAGGCGAAGTCGGCCTCATCCACGCTGCCGGCCTCGATGCGTTGCAACGCGGCCAGTTCCGCGCCGACGCCGGCCAGCTCACCAACCGTGCCGGCGGGTGGATAACCGGGCGTCGGCAACAGGAACACCCGGCCACTGCCGCGTACCTGGCCGCTGTCGGGCAGCAGCCGGCCAGCCAGCAGGCGTGCCAGCACACTCTTGCCGGCGCCATTGGCACCGACCAGGCCGGTAGCAACCGGTTCGAAGGAAAACGTCAGATCGGAAAACAGCAGGCGGCCGTCGGCCAATCGATACGACACGCGATCGAGCGTGAGGGAATGCGGGGTCATGCGACCTCCATGGATGCCGGGTTCTCCCCTGCGCGCAGGGGGCGGGAAGAGTCAGGCCGTCTGGTGGGAAGACGGCGGCATCAATGGCGCATTGGTCGCGAGCCTCTTGGAGGAATGAGCGGCCAGTATAGCGGCAGTGGCTGAATGGTCAGGTGTGCGGCCGCCGGGCATGGCCCGGCGCTACCGATGGTCGGGCGGTTCTGTAGAGCCGAGCCGATGCTCGGCTTCCTCTCGCCGCGAGACGCATCCACGCATGGCGTGGATCTACGGCACGGTACCCAGGCGGTCGCTGACGAAGTCGATGAACACCCGCAGCTTCGGCAGTACGTGTCGGCCCGACGGCCACAGCAGATGGAAGGTGCCGCAGGAATGCACGTGTTCGTCCAGCACCGTGACCAGGCGGCCGTCGGCCAGGGCATCGCGCACCGAGTGCACCGGCACGAAGGCCAGGCCGATATCGCGCAGTGCGAGCGCTACCCGCGCTTCGATGGTGTTGGCCACCATGTGCACCGGAAGCTCCTGCGGCGTTTCATCGTCGGGCCAGTGGATCGGCCACGGTTCCAGCTTGCCGGTGGTGGGGAAGCGATAGTGCAGCAGCGTGTGCTGCATCAAGCCTGCCGGCGTGCGCGGAACGCCGCAGCGCTGCAGGTAGCCCGGCGAGGCAACGACGCGGCGCGGGAATACACCCAGGCGCCGTGCGTTCATGCGTGAGTCGCTGGGTTCGCCGACGCGCAACACCGCATCGAAGCCCTCCTCGATGACATCAACCAGGCGGTCACTGAAGTCCAGGTCCAGGCGGATATCCGGGTACGCCGCCATGAACTCGGCCATCAACGGCAGGGTGAGGTCGCCAACCAGGGGCAGGCTGATGCGCAGGGTGCCACGGGGCGAGGCGTGCGGTTGTGCCAGCTCGGTGCGTGCGGCATCGCGCTCGTCGAGGATGCGCCGGCAACGCGCCAGGAACAGCTGGCCCTCGGCGGTGAGGGTGATGCTGCGCGTGCTGCGATGGAACAGCCGTACGCCCAGCGCGTGCTCCAGCCGTGCCACGCACTTGCCTGCTGCCGAGGCGGAAATACCCTGCAGGCGTCCGGTCTCGACGAAGCTGCGGGTGTCGGCCGCGTGCACGAAGGTCTGCAGGTTGGCGAGGTTGTCCAGGACTGACATGGGCGTGCGGGCAATGAAAGCGGCAGGGTAGGTTGCGTGAACGTAGCGGGCGGCACCGCCATCGCAACACTGTGATGCGCGGTGGCGTGGGGACGGTTGCGGCCATGCAGTTCCGGCAATCATGCCGATTGCGGACTGGACGGTCCATGATGCCCGGAGCGGCAACCGGCTTTTTGCGCGGCCACCCGCTGCCTAACGTGGCGGCCTCTCCCCCACGGATCACCGCGATGAATGCCGCTCCTTCCTTCGAACCTGCGCCGACACTTCCTTCGGTGCAGCGGCTGCTGAAGCAGGTCCACCCGCAGCGCCTGGTCGGCGCGGTGGTGCTGGTGCGCGAGCACGGCGTACTGCGCCATGCCAGCGCGACCGGGCTGGCCGATCGTGAATCGGTCACGCCGATGCAGCGCGACCAGCTGTTCCGGCTGGCGTCGGTGAGCAAGCCGCTGCTGAGCACGGTGATCCTGCGCCTGGTGGCCGAGGGTGTGCTCGACCTGGACACATCGGTACAGCGCTGGCTGCCGGATTTCCGCCCGGCGTTGGCCGATGGCACTGCGCCGCCGATCAGCCTGCGCCAGCTGCTCAGCCACAGCAGCGGGCTGGGCTACCGCTTCCTCGAAGCCGATGTGGACGCCCCCTATGCGCGCGCCGGGGTCAGCGATGGCCTGGACGCGAACCCGCTCTCGCTGGCCGAGAACGTGCGCCGCATCGCGCAGGCACCGCTGCTGTTCGCGCCGGGCAGCCACTGGCTGTACTCGCTGGGCGTGGACGTTGCCGGTGCCGTGGCTGAAGCAGCGACCGGTGAATCCCTGCAGGCACTGTTGGAGCGCTTGCTGGCCGCACCCCTGGGCCTGCGTGACACCGCCTTCGCTGCGCGCAACGCAGCACGGCTGGCCACGCCCTATGTGAGCGACACACCGCAGCCGCACCGCCTGCGCGAAGGCGAGGTGGTCGCTCCGTTCGAGGGTACTGTCGGTATCGAGTACAGCCTCGCGCGCGCCACCGATGCCAGCCGTTTCCCTTCGGCCGGGGCAGGCCTGGTCGGTAGCGCCGATGAAGTGATGGCGGTGCTGGAGGCCTTGCGTGATGTGCCGCGTTCAGGCCTGTTGCCGCCGGCACTGGTGGCGGAGATGGCCAGCCCGCAGGTGGGCGAACAGGGGCCGCCGGAACCGGCCGGCTGGGGCTTCGGCCTTGGCTTTGCGGTGCTGCGCGATGCGGCCGCCAGCGGTACGCCGCAGAGCGCAGGCACATGGCGTTGGGGCGGCGCCTACGGGCACAGCTGGTTTGTCGATCCTGCGCGTGGGCTCAGCGTGGTGGCGCTGACCAACACCCTGTACGAAGGCATGGATGGCGCCTTCGTCGATGAGCTGCGTGATGCGGTCTACGCCGATCTGGAGGCCGCCCGATGAGCGGCCATGCCATCGATGCGGCTGGCCCGGCCGGTGAAGCCACGCGCCTGCCGTGGGCGGGGCTGCTGGCGCTGGCCGGCGGCGGTTTCATCACCCTGCTGACCGAGACCCTGCCGGCGGGCGTCCTGCGGCCGATGGGCGAAGGCCTGGGCGTGAGCGATGCGGCGGTGGGCCAGCTCGTCAGCGTGTACGCACTGGGCTCGGTGATGGCCGCATTGCCGATGACTGCGTTGACCCAGCGCCTGCCGCGACGCGCCTTGTTGCTGGCCGCCATTGCCGGCTTCGTGGTGGTCAATACGCTGACCGCAGTGAGCAGCAGCTATCCACTGATCCTGGCCGCACGTTTCCTGGCCGGGGTGAGTGGTGGCCTGTTGTGGTCGCTGGTGGCCGGCTATGCGGCGCGCATGGTGGTGCCCTCGCTGCAGGGCCGGGCAATTGCGGTGGCGATGGTCGGATCGCCGTTGGCGCTGTCGCTGGGCGTACCGGCGGGCACGTTGCTGGGGCAGCAGCTCGGCTGGCGCTGGACATTCGCCCTGATGAGCGTGCTGGCCGTGGTGCTGCTTGCCTACGCACGCTGGGCTCTGCCCGCGCTGCCGGCGGCGGCAGCCGGCCGGCGCACCTCGCTGGCGGCGGTGTGGCGCATGCCCGGCGTGCGCAGCGCGCTGGCGGTAATGGTGCTGTACGTGCTGGCGCACAACGTGCTCTACACCTACATCGAACCGCTGGCGGTGGAGGCGGGGGCCGGCCCGTGGCTGGACCGCCTGCTGCTGGCCTTCGGGCTGGCGGCCATTGCCGGTATCGGTATCGCTGGCTGGGGTGTGGATCGCCACCTGCGCACGCTGGTGTGGGCGGCCGTGATCGGCTTCATCGTGCCGGTGCTCGCGCTGCTGCTGTGGCCGGGCGACGCGATCGCGCTGCTGCTGGCGACGATCCTGTGGGGCGTTGCCTTTGGCGCGGTACCTACGTTGTTCCAGACCGCATTGGCGCGGCGTGCCGGTGCCGCCGCAGATCTGGCGCAGTCGATGCTGGTGACCGGCTGGAACCTGGCCATTGCTGCCGGTGGCGTTGCAGGGGGTGTGCTGCTGCAGGCGGGCGGCCCGAACCAGTTGGGATGGCTGCCGTTGCTGCTGCTGGCGGTGAGCGTGGCGTGGTTGCTGGCACGGCCGAAGGCCTGGGCGTAGGCCCGGGTCAAACGTTACGGAGGTGCCGGCCAGCGGCCGCCACTACCGTGGTCCACGCCATCCACGCATGGCGTGGATCCACCGAGCGCAGCGACCCGCGTTTGCTTTTGCTTTTGCTTTCTTCTGTTGATTACGTGGCAGGACGCCGCCGCAATGTGTCCGTGGCCGGGTGGGTGGGTTGCGCAGGGGCGTGAGCCGCATGGATGCGGCGACCGAGCTTACATGGACGTACTTGCAGCGCCCCCTGCGCGGGCCCCCCCCCCCCGCCCCACCCCCCCCCCCCCCGGCCCCAACTGATAGATTCGCCGGGCGCGACCCACCACGAGGGGCTCCGCCGTTCGCCGCCTTACTCCACGCCCTCACGCTCGATCGGCACACTGCGCGGATTCTGCATGTGCTCCCGCGCCGCGCCATAGCGCTGCTGCCGCTTGTGGTGGAACACCACGAACTCGTCCCGTGGCAGCGGCCGCGAGAACAGCCAGCCCTGCGCGAACTCGACCTTGCGCGCATGCAGATATGCCAACTGCGCCTCGGTCTCCACGCCCTCGGCCACCACCCACAGGCCCAGCTCCTTGGCCATGTCGATGATGTGCGGCGTCACCGGGCTCGTCGCGCTCTCGGTGTCGATCGCATCGATGAACGACTTGTCGATCTTCAGCGCGTCCAGCGGCAGCTGCTCCAGGTACTGCAGGCTGGAGAAGCCGACTCCGAAATCATCGATGGCCACGCTGTGGCCGGCGCGACGTGCCTGCGCCAGCATCGTGCGGGCGCGGTCCAGATCGAGGAAGCCGCGCTCGGTGGCTTCCATCCAGATCTGCTGCGGCAGGATGCCGCTGCCGGTCATGTGCTTGGAGATCATCTTCAGCGCACGGCCGCTGCTGATGTCTTCGGCGGCCAGGTTGATCGCGATGTGTGCGCTGCGGTCGGCGACCAACAGATCGCGCATGTCGCGCACGACGTTCTCGATCACCAGATCGGTGATCGCGCCGATCATGCCGGCCTCTTCGGCCAGCGGAATGAACAGGTCCGGCCGTACCTGCGTGCCATCCGGGCGCTGCCAGCGCACCAGGGCCTCGGCGCCGACGCAGATGCCGGTATCCAGCTCGATGATCGGCTGGTAGTGCAGGTACAGCTCGCGGCGGCGGATCGCCGTGGCCAGTTCGCCGCGCAGGGACAGGCGGCGACGCGACAGCCACACCACCAGGCCGGCACCGGCAGCGGCCAGCAGAACACCGATCGGCACGAACAGCCACGCCTGCTGGCGGAAGGTTGCAGCCAGCGCGGTACGCGGCGTGGTTGCGATCGCCAGCCACTCTTCATTGCGGGCGGTGGCGTACAGGGTGTTGTGGTCCAGGCCTTCCTCGGGCGCACGCAGCAGGGTCTCCAGCAACGCGGGATCCATGCCGCTCTGCCTGGCCAGGAGGCGGCCATCCGGGCTGGCCAGGGCAAGGCGCACGTTCGGGTCGGCGATGACATCGACAAACCGGCGCGGATCGACCAGGACGTCGTAGTTGCCATACAGGATCGACAGCACCTGGCGCCGTCCGCTTGCCTCGGGGCGCACATCCACGGCAATGCCGGCGCCATCACTGGTGACGTGGTCGGCCCTGGGCTGGTTCACGTCGGACAGAAACGGCCCCCACGACGTGCAGCGCAGCTTGCCACCCTCGAAGTAGCCCATCTGGTCAACCGACGGCGAGGTCATCACCAGCGTCTGCATGCGCCGGATATGGTCCGGCCCGCAGGCGTCCTGGGCGCCGGCCTCGGCCGACTGCAGCGCCGCCAGTGCTTCCCGGTAGGACTGGTCGGCGCGGCGCAGGGTACGACCGGCGATATCGCGCAGGCGCTGCTGCTCGACACTGACGGCCCGGTCCCAGGTGGCATAGGCCATCACCGCGATCGGCACGGCCGCGGCCAGAATCGCCAGCGCGGTGCCACCGATGATCACGCGCAGCCGGCTCATGGCCGGGGCTCCAGCGGGGTGGGCAGGGCAGGGCACATGGGCGGGCCGATCCTTGGGCAGGAACGGCTATCTGAGCATGGCGCAGGGCCGGGCGGAATGGGATCAATCCGGTATTCGGTCACATTGTGATGAAAGCGGCCAAGTTTGACGTGATTGACCCGTCCGATGCTGGCGCTCCGGGCGCTGGAGGACTACCGTCGAACGCTTCGCCGCCCTCTTGCCCGCGCCCATGACCGAGCCCGCAACGCCCCCCGAGCACCTGCGCCGCAGCCTTTCCAACCGCCACCTGCAACTGATCGCCATCGGCGGTGCCATCGGCACCGGCCTGTTCATGGGCTCGGGCAAGACCATCAGCCTGGCCGGACCCTCCATCGTCTTCGTCTACCTGATCATCGGCGCGATGCTGTTCTTCGTGATGCGCGCGATGGGCGAGCTGCTGCTGTCGAATCTGCAGTACAAGTCCTTCATCGATTTCTCCACGGATCTGCTCGGCCCATGGGCCGGGTTCTTCTGTGGATGGACATACTGGTTCTGCTGGATCGTGACCGCCATCGCCGATGTGATCGCCATTGCCGCCTATGCGCAGTTCTGGTTCCCCGGGCTGGATGCGTGGATACCGGCGCTGGCCTGCGTGCTGCTGTTGCTGGCACTGAACCTGGTGACCGTGAAGCTGTTCGGCGAGATGGAGTTCTGGTTTGCGCTGATCAAGATCGTGGCGATCTGCGCGCTGATCATCACCGGCGCCGGGCTGGTGGCCTGGGGCTTCACCTCGCCCAGTGGCCACACCGCGTCGCTGTCGAACCTGTGGAATGACGGCGGCCTGTTCCCGATGGGCCTGGTCGGCTTCTTCGCCGGTTTCCAGATTGCGGTGTTCGCCTTCGTCGGCATCGAGCTGGTCGGCACCACCGCCGCCGAGACCGCCGACCCCGAGCGCAACCTGCCCAAGGCGATCAACTCGATTCCGGTACGCATCATCATCTTCTACGTGCTGGCACTGATTGCGATCATGGCCGTCACCCCGTGGCGCCAGGTGGTGCCGGACAAGAGCCCGTTCGTGCAGCTGTTCGTGCTGGCCGGCATTCCTGCCGCCGCCAGCCTGATCAACTTCGTGGTGCTGACTTCGGCCACGTCCTCGGCCAACAGCGGCATCTTCTCCACCAGTCGCATGCTGTACGGCCTTGCCGAGGAAGGCCACGCACCGCGGGGGCTGTCGAAGTTGTCGCGCGCTGCCGTGCCTGCCCGTGGCTTGCTGTTCTCGTGCCTGTGCCTGCTGGGTGGCACGCTGCTGATCTACCTGATTCCGAACCTGGTGACTGCTTTCACCCTGGTGACCACGCTGGCGACGGTGCTGTTCATCTTCGTGTGGTCGCTGATCCTGGTGGCCTACATGGCCTATCGCCGCCGCTACCCGGAACGCCACGCTGCGTCGATCTTCAAGATGCCCGGCGGCGTCGCCATGTGCTGGGCCTGCCTGGTGTTCTTCGCCGCGGTGCTGGTGCTGCTGAGCCTGCAGGCTGACACCCGCCAGGCGCTGATCGCCAGCCCGGTGTGGTTCGTGCTGCTGGGCGTGGGGTACCGGGTGCGTCTCAGAACGGTGAAATGACCGGGAATGCGGGGTTTCGGCAACGCCGGAAATCGAGAACGTCGGAAATCGGTAGAGTCGACTGTTAGTCGACTGCTCTTCCATGGGCTTCCGGAAAACCCTGCGCTGCGCGCGATAGTCGACTGACAGTCGACTCTACCGCTGCGGGCGCCGGCGCAGGTGCGGGGCGCAGCCCTGCCGACCCCCATTCACCCAACATTCGCGGGCGCGGCCGGATGATCCGGCCGCCATGTCCCGTCGCCCTCTCCTGCTTGTGCTGTTGCTGCTGCCCAGCCTGTGGCCCGGGCTGGCCGCCGCACGCACCGTCTACCGCTGTGTGCAGGGCAACACCGTCAGCCTGGCCACCGCGCCGGAACCGGGTTCGCGCTGTAGCCCGAAGGAAATCGACGACAACGCCATCCAGACCCCGAACCTGTGGGGCAACATGGGCGTGTTCAGCGGCGTACTGTACGAGCGCGAGCAGGATGGCGTGCTTGTCTACTCCACCCGCAACCTGCCCGGCTCGCGGGTATTCCTGAAGTTCACCGTGGCCACGCCGCCGGGCGAGCCTGCCCACGAAGGCCTGGGCAAGGTGGGCAAGCCGCAGCTGGCGCAGCACGCCAGGCAGTTCAAGGCCGCGGCCAAGGCCACGGGCGTCGACGATGCCTGGCTGCGCGCAATCGCCCATGCCGAAAGCAATTTCGATCCGCTGGCGGTGTCCAGCAAGGGCGCACAGGGCGTGATGCAGTTGATGCCGGAGACCGCACAGGAATATGGCGTGCGCGATCCGTTTTCGCCGCAGCAGTCGATCGAGGGCGGCGCGCGCTACATGCGCGCGCTGCTGCGCCGTTACAACGGCGATCGCCCGTTGGCGGCGGCTGCCTACAACGCGGGCATCGGTGCAGTCACCCGCTACAAGGGCGTGCCGCCCTACGCCGAAACCCTGGCCTATGTGGACAAGGTGATGGCGCTGTACGCGCGCTACCGCGAAGCGATGGGCATCCGCACCGAAGTGCCAGCCCGCTAGGCGGGAGGTGTAGTGCCGAGCCCACGCTCGGCTCCACAGGAAATCGGCTCAGCGCGAGGTGGACGTGCTGACCAGGTCGTAGCGCTCGATGCGGCCGACGCGTGCCACCTCGGCCTGCACGTCGGCACGCTGCTTCAGCACACGCCAGGCGGCATCGATCTTCACGTCGCCGGGCAGCGACGGATAGGTGCGCATGTCCTGCAGGGAGGCCAGTGCCTCGCCGCGCTCAACCGGTGAGCGCAGCTGTTCGATCAGCACCGCAGCGGCCGCGTCCAGATTGCCTTCCTCCAGCAGCATCTCGCGCTGGAACAGGCGCGCGTCATCGCCCTGGGCCAGGATGGCTGCGCGCGCGGCCTGTTCGGTCTTGGCATCGCCACGTTCACGGGCGGCAACGAACTGCAGCAGTGCCTGGGCCGCCTTGCCGTAACCGGCCAGGCCCGGCATGTCATTCACCGCGACAGCAGCGTCCTGCATGCGGCCCAGCGAACTGAGCAAGAAGCCGACGTTGAACTGGTGCTCGGCACCATCCGGGCCCAGCGCACCGATGCGTGCGGCCAGCCTGGCTGTGGCCAGCGCATCATCGTTACGGCCCAACCGGCGCAGCGCCATAAGCCGGCTGTTGAGCAGCCACGCCACCCATTCGGCTTCCGTCGCCGAGGGCGACTCACCTTCGGCCGCCACACCGGCCATGCCATCGGTCAGCGCAAGCACTTCCTCGTTGCGGTCCAGCATCAGCAGCGTGCTGCTGAACTCGGCCATGCGTGCGTCCAGCGCCCGGTCGAGCAGGCCGGAAACCCGCAGTTCGTCGAGGTGCTTCTGTGCAGCCTGCACTGGGTCGAAGCGGGCATCGTCGCGGTCGACATAGCGATCAAACCGCTTGTCACTGCGCAGGCGGATGATCTCGGCCGGGCCGGTGATGCGCGCCAACGTGGCCGGGATGTCGTCGCCCCGGCCATTGTCGGCCTGCAGTGTTGCCAGTGCCAGCCACAGTCCGGTGGGTTCCAGGCCGCCGCTCTTCCAGCCGTTGTCGAACAGCGCCTGCAGCAGTTCCATGCGCTGCTGCGGCTGGTCCCGCAGGCGGAACTGCAGGTAGTTGATCGCGTGGTGGTCCACCGGCAACGGCGCCTCGGCATGCTTCAGCGCCTGCACCAGGTGCTTCGTGGCAGGTGCCGGTTGGTTCTCGGACAGTTCCACCGAGACCAGGGTCAGCAGGATCTGCGCGTCGTCCGGCAGTGCTTCCTGTGCGCGCTGCAGGTAGCGGCGGGCCTGGTCCGGCTTCTTCTGCACCATCGCGGTCCAGCCGGCCACCTGCGCGGCGCGGCCGCGATGTTCGGCATCGAAGTCATCCAGCATCGGATCTTCCATCAGCCGTTCCATCGCGATCAGCGCGCCCAGCGTGTTGCCACTGCGTGACTGCTGGATGGCCTCATCCCAGCGCGTGGCATAGGCCATGTGCATCACATCGGCGGTGATTGACGGCTTCTGCGGCGCCACCGTGATCGAAGCGGTGGCGGATGTGCTGGCCAATGCGGCGGCCAGCAGGGCAGCAAGGGGGAGGATGCGGGGCATGGAGGATCTCCATCCGTGGGAACCGCATTGAACCTGCTGCAGCCAGCGAGAACAAGCGCGATGGATGGAACTCTGGCGTTTGGCCGTACGATTGGCCATGGCGGATCGTGCGTTCAGCGTCTATTGTCGGTGCCTCTTCAGGCAGCAGGCAGGCAGCGCAGCACGATGGCACGGTGGCAATGGATGGCGGCAGGCGTAGCGTTGGCGACGGTAGTGGCATTGGCTGCGACCTGGTGGGAGACACCGCTGCATACGCTGGCTGAACCGGCGGGCCCGGCTCCAACGCCGTTGGCGTGGACCGCGCAGATCGAACCGCTGGCCGGCGATGGCCACCCCGGTGACCGCGACGGCGCGTCCGCGCAGGCACGCTTCGCCGATCCCTATGCGTTGCTGCGCAGTGCCGATGGCAGTGTCTATTTCACTGATGCCGGTGATAACAACCGGATCCGTCGCCGCCTGCCCGATGGCCGCGTCGAAACGGTGGCCGGGCAGGGCGAGGGGCGCGTTGATGGCCCGGCACTGCAGGCCAGTTTCAACACGCCTTCGGGCATTGCCGCCGACGCGCAGGGCAACCTGTATGTGGCCGACACCGGCAACCATGCCATCCGCCGCATCGGCACCGACGGCCAGGTGACCACGCTGGCCGGTGGTGAACAGGGCCACGTTGATGGACCTGCCGCGCAGGCGCGCTTCGATGCGCCGATGGGCATCGCAGTGGATGCGCAGGGCCAGGTCTACGTGGCCGATACCTTCAATGACCGCATCCGGGTGATCGGTACCGATGGCAACGTGCGCACACTGGCCGGTGGCGATCGGCCGGGCCTGGCCGATGGCACGGGCGCCGCTGCGCGCTTCGATACGCCGGTGGCACTGGCCTTCGACGCGCAGGGCGCGTTGCTGGTGGCCGACCTGTTCAACAACGCGGTGCGCCGCGTCGGTGCCGATGGCACGGTCAGCACCGTGGTGGGTGGTGGTGGCGTGATCAATGGGCCGCTGTCGTTGGCCACCACCCACGATGGCGTGCTGTACGTGGGCGACATGGATGGCCGCATCGTGCAGGTGACGCCGCAGGGCCATCAGATCGCGCTGGTCGGCAACGGTCGACTGCCACGCCTGGCCCGCCCCAGTGGCCTGGCGATGGACGCCGACGGCAGCGTGCTGGTGGCCGACGCGACGGCCTATCGCCTGCACCGCCTGCGCCCGCTACCGGTGGGGGAACTGCCCGCACCGGCGCTGGTCGGCCCGGCCGCCGATGCCGCGCTGCCCGATACCGGCGGCCGTTGGCCGCTGGCGCCGCAGCAGGGCTGGCACGAAGTCGTCGGCACGCTCGGCGAAGTGCGCGGCAACTTCAAGGGCGAGAGTCGCCATCACCTGCACGGGGGCTTCGACGTGCGCGGTGATGTGGGCCAGACCGTGCTGGCGATTGCCGATGGCAAGATCAGCAGCCCGATGGCGGCCTGGAGCTTGGGCGAGCAGGCTGAGGGCCTGGCCGTGGATCGCCTCAAGTACATCCACATGCGGGTGGGCCGCACCCCACGCAATGAACCGTTCGATGCGCGCTGGCAGGCGCTGTACGACGAGCAGGGCAAGCTGGAGCGGATGCGCGTGCGGCGCGGCATGCGCATTCACGTCGGCGATCGCCTGGGTAGCATCAACAACCAGGCGCATGTGCACCTGGCCGTCGGCACCGGTGGTTTCGAGACCAACGCCGTGGCACTGGGCTTCCAGAACTACGCCGACCACTTCGCACCGCGCATCACCGATGTGGCGCTGCTGGACGACAACGACCAGCCAATGACCGCAGGCAGCGATGGCGTGGTGATGGTGGCGCGCCAGGGACGCGGTGTGCAGATCGTGGTGGAGGCTTGGGACCAGGTCGACAACAACCTGCCGCGACGCCGCCTGGGCATGTACCAGGTGGGTTACCAGATTCTCGATGCGGGCGGCCAGCCGCTGCAGGGCTACGAGCAGCCACGCTGGAACATCGTGTTCAACCGCATGCCGCCGCAGCGGGAGGCCGTGCGCGTGGCCTACGCGCCGGACAGTGGGATCACCGTGCATGGCAGCGCGGTGACCCGTTTCCGCTATCTGGCGACCAACACCGTGCGCGATGGCCTGATGGAAGCCGGGCGCTGGCAGCCGGCGGCGCTGCCGCCGGGCGAGTACATCGTGCGCGCCAGCGTGCGCGACTACAGCGGCAATGAAGGCATCGGCCCGCGCGAGATCAGGGTACGGCTGCTGCCGTAGCCGCAGCCGCAGCCGCAGCCGGTGCGCCGCAGCGTTCGCGCTCGGCGTCCATGTCTTCCAGCGGCCGCACTTCGATGCTGCCGAAGCGTGCCCAAGGGAAGTCGCGGGCGATGCGCATGGCTTCGTCGCGGTCGCGGGCGACGATCAGGTTGAAGCCGGCCAGCAGTTCGCGGGTTTCGGCGAAGGGGCCATCCAGTACGCGGCTGTGGCCATCACGCACGCGCAGGGTCTGCGCGGTGTCGACCGGCTGCAGCTTCTGCGCGGCCAGCAGCGTGCCTTCGGCCTGCAGCTTGTCGGCATGGGCCAGGCAGTCGCGCATCAGCGCGTTGAATTCTTCGATGGGCAGGGCCTGCAGCAGGGCAGGCTCGATGTAGATCAGGAGCAGGTACTGCTGCATGGCGCGGTCCTGGCGGGGGCGGGGTGCCCATGATGGCGCAGGTCTGCGCGTGGGCATGTTGCAGCGCCGAAGGCGCGCTTTTCCGCGTAAGAAAAAATTTCCAACAGACGTGTCGATTCCCAGCCCCTTGGTTCGTTGTACCCAGTGAAGGGCACGCACCACGCGTCCCACGGGAGACTGCAATGAAAGTGATGGTGATCGTGAAGGCCAACGCCGACTCCGAAGCCGGCCGCATGCCCAGCGAACAGGAACTGTCCGAAATGGGCGCCTTCAACGAACAACTGGTGGCCGCCGGCATCATGCTGGCCGGTGAAGGCCTGCACGCCACCCAGCGCGGTCGCCGCATTCACTTCGGCAGTGGCGCACCCAGGGTCGAGGCCGGTCCGTTCGGTCCCGCCAGCGAACAGATCGCCGGCTTCTGGCTGTGGGACGTGCGGTCGCTGGAGGAAGCTGTCGAGTGGGCCAGCCGCGCGCCGTTCGGCAGTGGCGGCACGCTGGAACTGCGCCCGCTGATCACCGCCGAAGACTTCGGTGAAGCCTTCACCCCCGACTTACAGCAGCAGGAACAGCGTCTGCGTGCACAGCTGGAAGGTTGACCCGATTCATCTCCCTGCCGGGCAGGACCCGGCACTACTGCCCTGAACCGCACAACGGAGTATTGCCATGAAACTGATTCCCTTCCTCGGCTTCAGCGGCCAGGCCCATGAGGCGATGGCGTTCTACGCCAAGGCACTCGGTGGCCAGGTCACGTCGGAAATGAAGTACCGCGACATGCCGCCCTCCGATGGGTCGCCCGGCTGCAACGAGATGCCGCCGGAAACCCTCGACCACGTTGCGCACAGCCAGCTGGAGATCGGCAACGCCATCCTGATGGCCGCCGATGGCCCCGGCGGTGGCGAGGGTGGCTCGACCACCATCAATGTCGATGTCGACAGCATCGAGGAAGCCGAGCGCGTGTTCGCGGCGCTGGCCGAAGGTGGCCAGGTGCAGATGCCGATCGCCGAAACGTTCTGGGCGCACCGCTGGGGCATGCTGATTGATCGCTACGGCAAGCCGTGGATGGTCAATTGCATGAAGCAGCCCTGATCCCTCCCTCTTTCCTCTTCATCCACAAGGAGCGTTACCAATGAGTGCACCACAACCGCAGATGATCTTCGTCAACCTGCCCGTGCAGGATCTGGAGAAGTCCAAGGCGTTCTTCACCGCGCTGGGCTACAGCTTCAATCCAACCTATACCAATGACGATGCGGCTGGCATGGTCATCAGCGAGAGCATCTACGTGATGCTGCTGACCCAACCTTTTTTCCAGCAGTTCACCAACAAGTCGATTGCCGATGCGCACACCCACACGGAAGTGATCAACGCACTCTCGGCACCCAGTCGCGAGGCCGTTGATGTGCTGGTGGACAAGGCACTGGCCGCCGGCGCCAGCGAGCCGCAGCCGGCGCGCGACCTGGGCTTCATGTACCAGCGCGGCTTCCAGGACCTGGATGGCCATCTCTGGGAAATCGCACACATGGACGGCGAGCCGGGCTGACGGCCGCCGCAAGGGAGAACCCTCATGGCTTACGTGGATGCTTACGTGCTGCCGTGCCCGCAGGACAAGGTGGCGGCCTACCGCCGCCTTGCCCGCAAGGCCGGCGCGGTGTGGAAGGACCATGGCGCGCTGCAGTACATGGAGTGCGTGGCCGACGACGTGGAACCGGGCAAAAGCACGTCATTCCCGCGCGCGGTGAAAGCCAGGCCCGGTGAAACGGTGATCGTCGCCTTCGTGGTGTTCCGCTCGCGCGCGGCACGCGACCGCATCAACGCCAAGGTGATGGCCGACCCGCGGCTGGCGTCGCTGGGCCCGAAGGACATGCCGTTCGATACCAAGCGCATGTTCTGGGGCGGCTTCAAGCCGATTGTTGAAGCGTGAGCTGCGGCGCTTGTGCGGGCCGGGCGTGCGTGTTGTGATCGGCGCATGCTCGATCCCGCACTGACGCAGCGTCTGGAAGCCCTCTGGCGGATGGAGTCGCCAGTGTTGATCGCGCGCCTGGCGCGGCTGCTCGGCGGTGATGTCGGCCGTGCCGAGGAGCTGGCCCAGGACACCTGGCTGGCCGCGCTGGAGCGCTGGCCGGAACAGGGCATCCCGGACAACCCCGGAGCCTGGCTGATGACCACCGCGCGCAACCGCGCCATCGATGTGCTGCGCCAGCACCAGCGCGTGGCGCAGCAGCATGCGCAATGGGGTGAGGAACTGCATCCGGCACCCCTGCCAGCGCCGGATGACAGCCAGGCGCTGGAGGATGACCTGGGTGACGATCTGCTGCGGCTGATGTTCGTGGCCTGCCATCCGGTGCTGCCGGCCGATGCGCGGGTGGCACTGACCCTGCGCCTGCTCGGTGGCCTGACCACCGTCGAGATCGCACGTGCGTTCCTGCAGCCGGAGCCAACCATCGCCCAACGCATCGTTCGCGCCAAGCGCACCCTGGCGCAGAAGCAGGTGCCCTACGAGGTCCCGCGTGCAGACGCGATGCCTGAGCGGCTCGGATCGGTGCTGGAGGCGATCTACCTGGTCTTCAACGAAGGCTATGCGGCCAGTGCTGGTGACGACTGGATGCGTCCGGCGCTGTGCGACGAGGCACTGCGACTCGCGCGCATTCTGGCGCACCGGCTGCCGGTGCCGCCGGTGCTGGGCCTGCTGGCGCTGATGGAGCTGCAGGCCTCGCGTGCCGCAGCACGGACCGATGCGCAGGGCGTGCCGGTGCTGCTGGACCAACAGAACCGCGCGCGCTGGGACTGGCTGCAGATTGAACGCGGGCAGCAGGTGCTGGCGCGCGCGCTGGCCGCCGGTGGCGGTGACGATCCCTATGTGCTGCAGGCGCGCATCGCAGCGTGCCATGCGGCGGCGCGGCGCGCCGACGCTACCGACTGGCCGCGTATCGCCGCGCTCTATGCACAGCTGCTGCAGGTGCAACCTTCGCCGGTGGTGGCATTGAACCGGGTGGTGGCGGTACTGCGCAGCGAGGGCGCGTTCGCTGCATGGGTACAACTGCAGCCGCTGCTGGTTGATGCGCGCCTGCGCGACTACGCGCCGCTGCAGGTGGTTCGTGGCGAGCTGTTGCAGGCACTGGGGCGTGAGCAGGATGCGCGTGACGCTTTTGGCGAGGCAGCTCGGCTCAGCCAGAACCGGGCCGAGCGCGGATTGCTGCGGCAACGGGCGGGCCTGCCCCGCGCAGACTGAGCCGACAAGGACAGCACTTGTCGCCGCGCGCCTGAGCGGCTATGTTTCGCGCCCAGCGGACGCATCAGCGTCCGCATTCCGTGCGTATTGACCGAGGAGCGGTTGGATGTATTCAAGGACGAAGAGCGCATCGCGCGCTTTTGCGCGCCTGCTTGCCTGTGCCCTGTGCCTGGCCGTGTGGCCGATGGCCACGCAGGCGGCAGACAAATCACAGCAGGCCTATTGGGCAGGCTTCGCCTATACCGCTGACGCCGCCGCCGTGCAGGCGACCACGCCACATGCGCATGCGGTGCTGGAACGGCGTGGCCTGGTCCCGCTGAACCAGGCGCTGGCACAGTCGCTCAAGCGCCGCGCCCCGGCCCACCTGCAGCTGATCGACCAGCCGGTGGCGATGCTCGACGGCACCACCAGCGCGACCGTGCTGGCCGCGGCACTGGACCGCGAACTGGTCTCGGTCGAGCCGATCGGTGACCAGTACAAGGTGCTGGTGGAAGTGGCGCTGCAGGCGCTGTTCTTCGACTTCCGCGAGCGCCAGGTGATCGCGTCCTATCCGCTGACCCTGCAGCGCATCGACGTGCAGGACTACCGCCCGGACAACGACGATATCGACGCGATCGTCGCCGATCTGCTGTACGGCAGCGCCGATACCAGCCTGTCGCAGGTGCTGGCCGCCAGTCTCGCCCAGGCCAAGCTGCCCGATGCCGCCGTGCGTCGCCTGCAGGTCGGTGGCGTAACCCTGTCCGACGCGGTCCGCGCCAAGCTGTCCGACCCGAGGTGGGACGCCCCGCTGCGTGCCACGCTGGCCCACGAACTGTCCAAGACGCTGTCGTCCAATACCGGCGTCGGCCTGCTGCCGCCGGCCTCGGGCCAGGCGATCGGTGGTGCGATGGCCGCCCGCTTTGCCGACGGCAAGGTCTACCAGCTGAAGATCCCCGAGCCGGACTACGTCATCACTGTGCAGGTCGATGCGCTGAAGAACGGCGTCATCAATGAAACCCCGGCGATGAAGACGATGCTGTTCGGCGCATTCTTCACCGCCAAAGTGACCGAGCCCTTCTCCGGCAAGATCTATTTCGAACAGCCGCTGCGCAAGGGGGCCACCAAGGTGGTGCCGGTCACGCAGTGGCAGGTCGACCAGTGGTCGGCCAGCTACGAAACCCTGCTGGCCGGGCTCGATGCCTTCGCCGGCGCCGCCGCCAAGCGTGCCGATTCGCGCGCCTGGCTGGACGAACAGAAGCCGGGCGGCCGCCCGTTGCAGCAGCAGACCCAAGCCCTCCAGGAGTTGATCAAGTCATGTCGTTGATGCGTACCATCCTGCTCATCCTCATCGCGCTGGTGGTGGCCTCGCCGGTCGCTGCGCAGACCGCCAGCTCGCGCGGTACCGGTTCGGCCAGCTACGGCCTGCGCCTGAGTGCCGACACCCGTGCCCAGGCCCTGAACAAGGCCAAGGTCAATGCCCTGGAGGCGTACATCGCTGAAACCGGTGCGGCCAAGCTGCGCCTGTTCGAAGCGCGCCGCGCCGAGTTCATCGGCGAGATCGATCGCTACGTGCTCAGCGCCGTGCAGCTGTCGGACACCGAAGACAAGAAGGCCAAGACCTACACCGTCACCGTCCGCGCCGAGATCAACACCACCCTGCTGCAGACCAAGCTGGATGCGGGTTCGGCCGTGGCCGGTGCCACCGCCGCGCAGCGCTCGCTGCTGACCTTCCTGTTCATGGCGCGCTCGCAGGACACCGTGCAGTCGTTCCAGGACAAGGAATACCGCCGCGTCGACGCCAGCAGCAGCTACAGCGAGAACACCCGTGAGGGCGACAGCTTCCGCGGCAACTCGGTCAGCACCAACGGCAGCATCAACCAGAATGGTTCGGTGTCGGTCACCAGCGGCGGAAGCACCACCGCACGCGCCGACAACATCACCTGGAAGGTGGCCAACGCCGCCGAAGTGAACACCGCGATGACCGGTGCCTTCAGCGCCGCCGGCTACGAAGTGGTTGAAGCCGAATACGTGGAGGGCGAGTCGCGCGGCCTGCTCAGCATCGAGCGCATCCGCAAGGACTTCAGCACCGGCAACGACCTGGCCCCGGCCACCCTGCGCGATACCGCCAACGGCATCCGTGCGGCCAACATTCCGTACATCGCCGTCGGCACCCTCGACATAGGCATGCGCGACCGCGATCCGGCCAGTGGCAACACCCGCGTGTTCGTCACGGTCACCGGCAAGGTGCTGGACGTGACCGGTCGCTTCCCGCGCACCGTGTCGTCGGTGGGCCCGGTGCAGTTCTCTGGCACCGGCCCGAATGAAACCGTGGCCCGTACCAACGCGCTGCAGCTGGCTGCCGAAAAGGCCGCCCAGCAGATGATCAACGAACTGAACGTCAAGGCGGTCCGCTGATCCGCCGCCCCGGTGGGTGCCGAGCCCGCTCGGCATCGGCCTGGGGTTACCGATTCCCACGTGCCGCTTGGCGGCCGTCTCTCCCAAAGGACACTCATATGATCCGCAATACTGCTCTTGTCGTGGCCATCGCTGCCGCCACCCTGTCGATGCCGGCCCACGCTGGCCTGGGCAAGCTGAAGGACCTGGCCGGTGCCGCCACCGGCACCTCCAGCAGCAGCGCTTCCAGCGCCGCCGCCCCGGACGAAGCCGCGCAGGAAGCGCTGGTGCGTCGTTTCGTCAGCTCGCAGTCGCACTCGCTGCAGGCCCAGACCTCGTTTGCCCGTGCCTTCGGCCTGGCCGAGCAGGTGCAGCTGCTGGAAGCCGAGCGCCAGGCGCTGTCGTCGGGTTCGGTAAGCGTCGATGCGATGAAGAAGTCGGTGTCGGTCAGCGAAGCGGCACAGGCTGCGATCAACGAGCGCCAGGCCGCGCAGCCGGAACTGAACGCTGAATCCAAGCAGCACTACGCCGAAGGCCTGGTCTCGCTGCTGGCGTCGGCCGCCGAAGCACAGAAGCTCGGTGGCGAGGCCAGCAACTTCACCGCCGGCATGAAGAACCTGGGCGCGACCCAGCTGGCGACCGTCGGCCGCAAGCTGGCCGCCGGTGCATGGGTGGCCAAGGAATCGCCGGGCTTCATCCAGGGCCTGTACGGCTCGACCAAGTCGGCCGTGACCTTCGCCAGGAAGAGCAAGGTGAAGGTGCCGTCCAACGCCGATTCGATGCTCGACACGCTCTGATCCGAGGCGAATCTTCATGCGTATGACCTACCGTTTGATCGGCCTGGGCCTGGTTGCCGCGCTGCTTGCAGCCTGTGGCGAGCAGGACGCCCCGGCTGCCGCGCCCGCCAAGGAAAAGGCAACCAGTGCGCTGGCCAGCAATACGCCAGTGGAAGCGGCGCCCCTGCGTGGCACGCCGGATTTCGGCGGCACCACCCAGGTCGCGCGCGAGGCCGACGGCATCGGCAGCACCCCGGAACTGGCGGTGCTGGCGGCGTTGCAGTCGGCGGTGGCGCAGGTCAACGGCGTACGCGTGGCCAGCCAGATGCAGGGCCTGCGTGCAGGCCTGCATGTGGATGTGGATGACGAACACGTCGGCGACATCCGCGCCGACGCGTTCACCCAGCAGATGATCGCCGGCTCGCAGGGCGCGGTGCTGGGCTATGAAATCCTGTCGCAGGACGAAGTGCGGCAGCTGGACGAGGAGACCATCGCCCGTGTGCGCGCCAGCGACGAAGGCTGGAGCTTCAAGGGCTCGGCGTCGGCCAGTGCGTCCGGCGAAGCCTCGGCCAAGAGCGGTTCGGCTTCGGCCAGTGTCAAGCAGAGCTACGACGAGAAGGTCAACGTCGATGCCAAGCGTGGCGCCAGCTCGTTCGATTCCGACGTGACCCACCGCAGCATGCGCAGCTACTGGAAGGTACGCGTACGTGCCCAGATCGCCCAGTACCGCGCACCGGACGAGCAGGGCAAGCCGAAGATCGTGGTCGCGCTGCCGCGTACCAAGGCCGGCAGCTATGCCGTGGGCGATGGCCGCGTGAGCGCCGATGAAGTGGCCGACGCGATCCGCGCACGCCTGTCCGACACGCTGACCCAGACCCAGCGCTTCATCGTGCTGGACCGGGAGTTCGGCGACGAACTGCAGGCCGAGATCGACCACATCAACAGCGGCAACGTACGTTTGCAGGACACTGCCCGTGTCGGCCAGCAGCTGGCGACCGACCTGATCCTGATCCCGACCATCGAACGCTTCGAGTACCCGCGCAGCGTGCGCAACCTGCGCATGTCCGACCGCCAGGTGACCTCGTACTCCGGTGGCGGCCGCATCACCCTGCGCCTGGTCAACGCCACCACCGGCCAGGTGGTGATGTCCGACAGCTTCGACCACCAGCTGGCCTCGACCGGCCCCAGCACCCTGCCGCGTGTGGTCAACGGCCGCAACATGGCCGCGGCGATGATGGAATCGCTGTCGGGCCAGATCGGCACCAGCATCGTCACCACGCTGTTCCCGGTATCGGTGGTGTCGGTGGACGGTGACCAGGTGGTGCTGAGCCAGGGCGGTGACACCGTGCAGGCCGGCCAGCGCTGGCAGGCCGTGCGCCTGGGCGAAGAACTGAAGGACCCGCAGACCGGCCGCTCGCTGGGCCGCAGCGAACACCCGTGCTGCACCATCCGCATCGACCGCGTCGCTGCACAGACCTCATACGGCACCATCGAAGACGGCGTCGACGCGATGCGCGGCGGTTTCCGTCCGGGCCAGATCGAACTGCGCCAGAAGCTGGGCAGCAAGCCGGCGGCCGCCGCCGCAGGAGCGACTGCCCCGGCCGCTCCCGCAGCTGCCGCACGCCCGGCCGCCAAGCCGAAGCCCAAGCCCGCTGCCGCGCCGGCCGAAGATCCGAACTGGTAACAGGCTCAAGCAACACACCGATGGGGTCAGAGCCCTTTCCCGCCGGGAAAGGGATCTGACCCCTTCCTGTTTCAGTCCGTGTCGACCAAGGTCGACACCCACCAACCGCAGCGGGAAGCTGTCGAAGGCGGGGTGGGTCCGGTTGCGGGGGTGTCCGCGGCATGGATGCCGCGGCCAAGCCCCCAAGGGTGAGGGCGCTTTGCTTGCGAAGCACTGCTTCGCAAGCGCCCGAACGCACAGCCGCCAGCGGCTGGGCCGGACCGCGGAGCGGGGTTTACGGCGTCCCCCGCAACCGGACCCACCCCGCCATCCCACCGAATGCCTGCTTCTGCTGTCGCTGTCGCTGTCGCTGTCGCTGTTGCTGTTGCTGTTGCTGTTGCCCTGGCATCGGCAGGTGCAGGGCGCAGCCCTGCCGAATCCCATTACACTCCAGAGAGATTTCCCTGCTGGAGAGAGCAATGAAGCGAGTAGCACTGGGCGTGCTGGCCCTGTCAGTGTCGAGCGCACTGATGGCCGCCACCCCGAAATTCGACGGCGCGCGGATCTCCGCCGACGTCAAGGAACTGGCCTCCGACGCCTACGAAGGCCGCTCGCCGGCCACCGCCGGCGAAGAGAAGACCATCGCCTTCCTCAGCAAGCAGTTCGCCGATGCCGGCCTACAGCCGGGCGGTGACCTCAAGGATGGCAAGCGCCTGTGGACCCAGGCCGTTCCGCTGCGCAAGGGCGACATCGTCGGCGCACCGCAGTTGGCATTGCACCAGGGCGGCAAGACCGTTGCGCTGGAGCAGGGCAAGCAGATCGCCGTGCGCGCCGCCATGAACGGCGCCAGCAACGTCGATATCAGCAAGGCGCCGCTGGTGTTCCTCGGCTACGGCGTGAAGGCCCCGGAGCGCAACTGGGACGACTTCAAGGGCGTGGACCTGAAGGGCAAGATCGCGGTCGTGCTGATCAACGATCCGGACTTCGAGACCGGCCAGGGCGACTTCGACGGCAAGGGCATGACCTACTACGGCCGTTGGACCTACAAGTACGAAGAAGGTGCCCGCCAGGGCGCGCTGGGCGTGCTGATCGTGCACGAGACCGCACCGGCGTCGTACGGCTGGGCCACCGTGGCCGGCTCCAACACCAACACCATGTTCGATGTGGTGCGCGACAACCCGGCGGAAAGCCACCCGCTGCTGGAAGGCTGGATCCAGCGCGACCTTGCCGTGGAGCTGTTCCGCTCGGCCGGGCAGGACTTCGAAGCGCTGAAGAAGAAGGCGCAGCAGCGCGACTTCACCCCGGTGCCGCTGACCGGCGCCAGTCTGGACGCGAAGTACGCGGTGAAGACCGAAGTGATCACCTCGCACAACGTGGCCGCACGCCTGGAAGGCAGCCGCCACCCGGACGAGACCATCGTCTACAGCGCGCACTGGGACCACATCGGCGTGGGCGAGCCGGACGCGCGCGGTGATCGCATCTTCAACGGTGCGCTGGACAATGCCAGCGGTACTGCCTCGCTGATCGAGCTGGCCCGTGGTTTCGCCAAGGCCAAGCGCCCGGAGAGGTCAGTGCTGTTCCTGGCAGTCACCGCCGAGGAAAAGGGCCTGCTGGGTTCGGAGTACTACGCCACCCATCCGCTGTACCCGCTGGAAAAGACCGTGGCGGTGATCAACATGGATGGCATGGCGCCGTTCGGTCCGTCGCGCGATTTCGGCATCTACGGCGCCGCGCGCTTCGAGCTGCTGGACCAGCTGAAGGACGTGGCCAAGGGCTGGGATATCCGCTACACGCCGGACCCGAAGCCGGAAGCGGGCCTGTTCTTCCGCTCCGATCACTTCCCGTTCGCCAAGCGTGGCGTGCCGGCACTGTCGTGGTCGGCCGGCCAGGACTGGGTGGACGGTGGCGTGGCTGCGGGCAAGAAGGCCTCGGAAGACTACACCGCCAAGCGCTACCACCAGCAGGGCGACGAATGGCAGCCGGACTGGGTGTTCGCCGGTGCCGCCCGCGACCTGGAAGTGCTGTACACGCTGGGCAACCAGCTGGCCAACTCCCGTGCCTGGCCGAACTGGAGCAAGGACGAGTCGTTCCGCGCCGTACGCGACGCCAGCGCCGACCAGCGCAAATAAGGGAATGCGGGGCGCGCTGCCCCGCCAGCCCTGGTAGCGCCGGGCCATGCCCGGCGTTGCACTGAAGGCTTCCATCCCCGCTTTCGGGCCCTTCGTCGCAGCCCGCTTGCTTGCCCGGCGGGCCGCCCTATGCTCGGCTCACCCCCTTCCTCCAAGGCGCCGCCGTGTTCGCCAGCCTTTCTCTCCTGTTACGTCATCTGCTGGCCTGGGCTGCGGCGCTGTTCGTCGCAGGCATGGTCTGGAGCGGCATCTTCAGTGGCATGAACGATGGCCCGGGCTGGATTTTCGGCCTGCTGGCGATGTTCCTGATCATTTCCGCGCTGGGCAGTGCCATCACCCATATCCGCCGGGTCTGGCTGGTGGCCGGTCGCCTGGATGCCACCACCTTGTCCGGGCGCCAGCGCCGCCAGATCGAACTGCCGATGGACGCCGGCCACGCGTTCTCGGTAGTGGAAGCGGCGATCGCCGAACTTCCCCGCGTGGAGGATGTGGAAAGCTCGGCCGGCAGCCTGCAGGTGCGCGCCTATGTTCGCCGCGTGGATCTCTGGAATGGGCGTCAGCCCTCGCGCTGGAACCTGCCGGCGCGGCTGGCGATCAAGCGCAACAGCGTGCTGGCCACGGTCACCCCGGGGCAGGGCACCAGCACCGCCACCCTACTGTTTGAACCGGATGCGGGCTGGTGGGCCGACCTGCTGGCGCTGGACGAGGGCAGCAACTTCGAGAACGCCGAAGCGGTCACCCGTGCGATCAGCCGCCGCGTGGCCGACCAGCGTCGCGATGAGCAGGCCGCCGCCGAACAGACCCAGGTGGAAAAGGAACTGTCGGTGGCGCGCTTGAATCTGCTGCACGCGCAGGTGGAACCGCACTTCCTGTACAACACGCTGGCCAACGCGCAGGTGCTGACCCGCACCGACCCGGCGCGTGCCGAACAGATGCTCGGCCACCTGATCCAGTACCTGCGCAGCTCGTTGCCGCAGGTGGACGAATCGGTGTCCACGCTGGGCGTGGAGCTGGAGCGCACCCGCGCCTACCTGGAGATTCTGCGTATCCGCATGGGCGCGCGGCTGGCGGTGGAAGTGCAGGTACCCAACGAACTGCATGGCGTGCACCTGCCGGCGATGGCGTTGCAGACACTGGTGGAAAACGCGATCAAGCACGGCCTGGAACCCAAGCCCGGCGGTGGCACGATCTGGATCCTCGCGCGTGGTTTCGATGACCACGTGACCGTGACCGTCGCCGACGACGGGCTCGGCTTCGGGCAGGGCACCAGCGGTACCGGCATCGGCCTGAAGAACCTGCGCGAGCGCCTGCGCCTGACCTGCGGTGAGCAGGCCGGTGTGGCGATCGTGGCCAATTTCCCCAGCGGCGTGGCCGCGACCATGACCCTGCCGCAGTCGCACAAGGAGCGCAGCCATGCCGCTTGAGGCACTGATCGCTGAAGACGAAGAACTGCTGCGGCAGTCGCTGGTGGAGCAACTTCGCCGGCTGTGGCCGGACCTGAAGCTGGTGGCCGAGTGCGAGGACGGCGCCAGCGCGCTGGAGCAGCTGGCCGAGAAGCAGCCGGACATCGCTTTCCTCGATATCCGCATGCCCGGTATCAGCGGCATCGAGGTCGCGCGCTCGCTGTCCGAGCTGAGTCCGCGCACCCAGGTGGTGTTCGTTACTGCCTACGACCAGTACGCCATCGATGCATTCGAGCAGGGCGCGATGGATTACCTGCTCAAGCCGGTAAGCGACGAGCGCCTGCTTGCCACCCGCGAACGCATCCTGTCGCGGCTGCCATCGACGCGGCAGGACGATGCCGTGCTGGAGCGCCTGCTGCAGCGGTTGGGCCCATCGCAGGGCACTGCAGAGCGACCGCCGCTGGCCTGGATCACCGCCAGCAACGGCCGCGAGACGCAGCTGATCATGCTGGAGGAGGTGGCCTACTTCCGCGCCGACAACAAGTACACCACCGTGGTCACTGCCGCCGGCGAGAGCCTGCTGCGCACGCCGTTGCGCGAACTGCTGGAAGTGCTCGACCCGCAGCATTTCCGCCAGATCCACCGCTCGACCATCGTCAACATGAAGGCCGTGGCGGCGGTCAGCCGCGACGATACCGGGCGGGGCGTGCTGCGCCTGCGTGGCCGAACGGAAACGCTGGTGGTCAGCCAACCGTTCATGAGCCTGTTCCGCGGCATGTAGCCGCAGCCGCATCCCCCCTGCACCGAGGAATGAACATGTCCCGTCTGCTGATTGCGTGCGTTGCCGTGCTGGCACTGGCCGGCTGCGAAAAATCCCGCAACACCTCGATCACCCGCACCCATGCCAACGGCGTGGACACGCTGTACAGCAAGAGTACGGTGGTCGACGGCGAGGCGCGCTTTCAGTGCATTGCCAGCAGCAGTGGCCACTGCCATTACCTGGTGCTGGACCCAGCGTGCAGCACCGATGCCGCGTGCACCACGCCGCCGCTGCGTCGGTTTGCGGTTGCGGCAGGCAAGACCGAGGCCATGCGTGGCCTGCCCGACGGCTTCCGCCAGTGCGTCAGCCAGGACCCGATAGAACACTGCCACCGCGAGTGATCACGGTGGCAGTGTGGATCCCCCCGCTTCGCTGAAGGGTCAGTAGGCAGGCTGCAGCGTCAGCTCGTGATGGTGTTCGGTTTCGCCGACGTGGTTCAGGCGTCCGACCAGCTCCGAGTGCTGCTTCATCCGCCCGATCTCGGTCATGATGCGGATGTCCTCGTGGCGCAGTTCGCGCTTGGTGGTGACCGCCTGCTTGTAGTCCAGCACTTCCGGGTAGTGCTCGGCCAGGTCCAGTGCCTCGGCCACGTGCTCCACGCTGTCGGCCTTGGAACTGATGCGGGCGCGGCTGTTGAAGGCCTTCATCCAGCGCTCGAAGCCGGCCTGCTGATCGAACATGTTGGCCATGAACCAGATCACGAACAGGATCGAGACCCATGAGCCGAACACGATCACCACGCGGGTGAAGGTGATATGGAAGTCATCGCGCCACAGGTAGTTGGCGATCAGGCCCAGGATCAGCAGAGAGGCTGCCTGCCAGCCGATGATCGATGCGATCAGCCACTGGCACTTGGCCTGGGCCAGCACCGCCACTTCATCGCGGATCTGCTGCTCGCTGAGATTGCGCCAGTGCGCCACCTGTTTGTCGAACGGGCTGCTGTAGAGCTCGTTGTCGCGAAGCAGAATTCCCAAACCCTTGAACAAGGCAATCATGGCTGGCTCCTTGTGGAACGTGCGTCGATCAGCATTGGACGGTGTGGCGGGTCCAGTTCTAGCACTTCCAGCGGGCGGTGCAACGGGGGCAATGCCAAGCGGCGCAAGGGTTTGCCCGGCGGGGGTGAAAATTGATGCATTGCATCATCGCGATCACAGCCTGCGACAGGATGTCGCAGGGTGAAACGTGCTGCGGCCGCACATGAAACGGTCGCTGAGCGTGGAGGCTCGCCGCCTGCGCCGTGATCGCCGAGAATCGGGGCCGACCGCGCAAGATGCGACCGTTCTTCCGACTTTCCTGGACCCGTGATGCCGGCTTTGCTGCAGCGACTCTACCGCCCCGTCACCGCGCCGATCCGGCGCTGGGTACTGGACGCCTTCCCGCGCGGCCAGAGTGGCATCGACTACGACCATCCGCAGGGCGACCCGGGTTGGTTCGGCCCGAACAGCGTCACCTGGCGGCTGCACGCCGAATTTCCCTCGATGCTCGCCGGTGGCCTGTGCGCGCTGATGCTGCAGACACTGCACCCACGCGCGCTGGCCGGGGTCTACGACCACTCCAATTTCCGCCAGGACCTGGTGGGACGCCTGCGCCGCACCACCGCCTTCGTTGCCGGCACCAGCTACGCGCCCACTGGCGAAGTGGAGGCGCTGGTGGCCAAGGTGCGCCGTATTCATGCACGGATCCGCGGCCAGACCGCGCAGGGCGAGCCCTACGCCGCCGACGATCCGCAGTTGCTGACCTGGGTGCACGTGACCGAAGCCTTCGGGTTCCTGCAGGGTTTCCGCCGCTATGGGCGCGAGGTGCCGGGGGACATCGCCGACCGCTACTACGATGAGTACCGCCGTGTGGCCGAGGCGCTGGGTGCAGTGGATGTGCCGTGCAGCGAAGCCGAGGTGGCGGCGTACTTCTGCGCGCGGCAACCGGAGCTGCGTGTGGACGAGCGCTCGCGTGAAGTGCTGGAGGTGTTGTCCGGCGTGCGCCTGCCGGTACCGGTGCCGGGGCTGTCGCGCGAGGTGTTGCTCGGTGCGGGCGCGGCGCTGCTGCCGGACTGGGCCGAAGGCATGCTTGCACGCAGTGGCCGTCAGCGCGCCCAGGCTGCGGCGTCTGCGAAGCTGATGCAGGGCATGGCGCCGCTGTTCCGCCGTGCGCTGCCCGACGGCCTCGCCAGCCGCGCCTGTGCACGCATGGGCGCGCCGGTGGAGATCCTGCGCGAGTGGCCCGCGGTTGCCTGGTAGGTGCCAACCTTGGTTGGCACGCTTTTCGCGGTGCCGCGGAAGCGCCAACCAAGGTTGGCAGCTACCCGCAAGTGAAACGGGCGCCTTGCGGCGCCCGTTCCGGTTACATCACCACACCTTGACCCGCTTGTCCGGGGCCAGGTACAGCTTCTGGCCTTCCTTTACTTCGAACGCCGGATACCAGGCGTCGATGTTGCGCACGGTGAGTGCGCGGAACTGGCCTGGCGCATGCACATCGGTCAGCAGCGAGTTGCGCAGCGCCTGCTCGCGGCTCTTGCTGCGCCACGCCTGGGCGAAGCCGAGGAAGAAGCGCTGGTCCGGCGTGAAGCCTTCCAGGGTCTGGCCCGGCTTGCCCTGCAGCGACAGCTGGTAGGCATCGTAGGCAGTGCCCAGGCCGGCCACGTCGGCGATGTTCTCGCCCAAGGTCAGCTTGCCGTTCACATGCACGCCCGGGAACGGCTCGTAGCTGCTGAACTGCGCGGCCAGCGCATCGCCGGCGGCGTTGAACTGCTTCAGGTCCTCGGCGGTCCACCAGTTGTGCAGCTTGCCGGTTTCATCGAACAGTGCGCCCGCGTTGTCGAAACCGTGGCTGATCTCGTGGCCGATCACGGCGCCGATCGCACCATAGTTCACGGCGTCGTCGGCGGCGCCGTCGAAGAACGGCGGCTGCAGGATCGCGGCCGGGAACACCAGGCGGTTTTCCAGCGGCACATTCATCGCGTTGATGGTCTGCGGCAGCATCGCCCACTCGCCGTGGTCGACCGGCTTGCCCAGCTTGGCGATGTTGCGCTGGTACTCGAACAGCTCGGCGCGCTGTGCATTGCCCAGCGGGTCATCACGGCGGATCTCAAGGCCGGTGTAGTCGCGCCACTTTTCCGGATAGCCCATGCCCACGGTCAGGCCGGCCACCTTCGCCTTGGCGCTCGCCTTGGTCTGCGGCGACATCCACGCCAGCGCGTCGATGCGCTTGGCGAAGGCGGCAATGATGTTCTTGGCCATCTCGTCCGCGCGTTCCTTGGTCTTCGCGTCGAAGTGCTTTTCGACGTAACGCTTGCCGATCGCTTCGCCCACTGCGTGGTTGGCGTCGTCCACCGCGCGCTTCCAGCGATCGCTCTGCTGCGGGGTGCCGCTCAGCGCGGTGCCGTGGAAGGCGAAGCGGGCATCGGCGAATTTCTTCGGCAGGTAGGCGGCGGCACGGTCCAGCGCGTGGAAGGCCAGGTAGTCCTTCCACACCTCCAGTGGCTCGGTGGCGACCAGCCTGGACAGGCCGGCCACGGCCTTGGGCTGCCAGACGATGAAGTCCTGCTGCTTGCCCAGCGCGGCCGCGTCGAGGAAGGCGTTCCAGTCCATGCCGGGCGCCTTGGCATTGAAGTCGGCCTGGGTCCAGGGATTGGCACCCTTGGTCACATCATTGGTTTCTTCCTGGGTGGCATGTGCCTGCGCGATCTTCGTCTCCAGCGCGAGAATGCGTTGTGCCTTGCCGGCCGGATCGGCGACGCCGGCCAGCTGCAGCATCTGTGCGATGTAGGCCTGGTACTGCTTGCGCAGTTCGGCCATGCGGCCGCCGCCCAGGTAGAAATCGCGGTCGGGCATGCCCAGGCCGCCCTGCACCAGGTAGGGCGCATTGCGGTCCGGCTGCAGCAGGTCCACCGACACCCACAGGCCGAACAGGCGGTCGGTGTAGAAGTTGGTCGCATTGAGCAGGTCGACGTCGGCGCGCACATCGCCGCCCAAGGCACGTGCCAGGCCGGCCTTGTCGGCGATGGCATCGATCGCCTTCAGCTGCGGCTCCACGGGTGCAACGCCGCGCTGCTCGATGCCGGCCTCGTCCATGTAAGCGGCGTAGTAATCGCCGATCAGCTTGTCGTCACCGCTGGCCTGGGTGTTGCCGGCGGCCCCTTCGAGAATGGCGCGGGTGTCGGCCAGGGTCTTCTCGGCAATGACGTTGAAGCTGCCGAAGCGCGACCGGTCGGCCGGAATCTCGGTGTTCTTGACCCAGGTGCCGTTGGCGAAGCCAAAGAAGTCATCGCCGGCGGCAATGCTGCGGTCCATGCCGCTGGCATCGAAGCCGAAGCTGCCCAGCATCGGCTTGGCCGCAGCGGGGGTGGCATCGGCCGGCGCGGTGGCCGTGGCGGCCGGCTCGGCCGGGCGGTCACAGGCGGCCAGGGACAGGCTGGCAACGATGGCCAGCGCCAGGGTGGGACGGCGCAGCTTGGACATGGACTTCTCTTGCGGCGGAAAACGCCAAGTCTAATCTGCGCCGGCCCGCCTGGCGGCCCTGTGCTGCGTCCTGTGCTGTGCAGGATCTGGCTGAACACGTGGAACCGACCTTCACGCCGTGAGCGACGTGGTGCATGCTGGACCCTGGAACCCTGCGCGGACACGGGGAGGTGGCCATGCGGGGGCGGGTCAGGCGTCAAGAATGGCGTCCACCGGCCGTTGAGGTCGGGGACGTGGAGGATTCGTTCGCGCATGAAGCCAGCCGACTGCACAAGGAACACCCGCCGATGCCCGCGCTGAAACGCGCGTTGGCCCGGCCGCTGCGCGCCATTACCTGGGGCGGAGTGCTGCTGGGCGTGCTGCTGGTCACCGGGCTGACCCTCATGCTGGTCAATGACTACCACCGCCGTCTGGAAGCGGCGCAGCGCCAGAGCCGCGCGCTGGCGGTGGGCAGCGAGCGCCTGCTGGCGCTGGAACTGCGCAACCTGGAGCGGGCCATGTCCGGCATCGCCGCCGACGCCGCAGAGCTGTTCCGCAGCGTGCCGGCGCAGGCGCCGGCCCTGCTGGATGCATCCATCGGCGGGGTGCTGGGCCGGCATGCCGAACTGCACAGCATCGCCGTGCTCGACCGCCATGGCCGACCGCTGACGGCCGGCGAGGGCGACCTGCAGCTGCCGCTGTGGACCGACCCGCAGCGTCGTGGCCAGGGCAGCGCGCTGTACATCGGCCCGCCGCAGCGGGCCAGCGATGGCGGTTGGGTGGTCCCGCTGGCGCTGCCGATGGCCGGCGAACGCTGGCTGCTGGCACGGCTGCGCTGCGGCGAACTGCAGCGCATCGTCGGTGGCCTCGACGTCGGCCCCAAGGGACTGGTCTCGATCAGCGATGCCGAAGGCTACATGCTGGCCCGCGTGCCTGACCCGCATGGCACGGTGGGCCACCGCTATGACCTGCCACGCCGTGACCTGCTCGGCACGCAGGCAGTGGTCGAGCTGGGCAGCATGCCGGGCGTGGTGGATGGCGTACCGCGCATCCTCACCATCAGCACGCTCGAACGCAGTCCGCTGGCGGTGCAGGTGGGCCTGGCCGACGAAGACGTGCTGGCACCGTGGTGGCCCTACCTGCAGGCATCGGTGGCAATCGTACTGGCCTACATCGTGGTGCTGCTGGTGCTGCTGTATGCGGTGCGCCGAACCACCCGCAGCCAGCAGTCGATGGCCGAAGAGCTGAAGGCCGGCCACGCCGAGCTGCGCCTTGCGCACCAGGTCGGGCGTGTCTGCACCTGGTACGTGGACGAGGATGCCGCGCTGCTGCGCTGGTCACCCCTGGCGCGCGAGATCTTCGGCGTGCAGACCGATGCCCTGCCGGTGGCCGACTTCTTCGCACGCGTGCATCGCGACGACGCCGCACGCCTGCAGCAGGCCTTCGACCAGGCCTTCGCCGGCGGCGCGGTGCTCGACCAGGTGTTCCGCCTGGTGCTGCCCGGAGGCGAGGTGCGCTGGGTCGGGGCACGTGGGCAGCGGGTGGAAGTGGCCGACAGCGAGCGGCGCATGATCGGTGCGCTGACCGACCTGAGCGAACGCTATCAGGCGCGCGAGCAGATGAGCGAAGTGGAACGCCGCTTCCGCCTGCTGTTCGACCGCAATCCGGCGCCGTTCTGGGTATTCGACCCGGACACGCTGCGCTTCATCGAGGTCAACGATGCCGCCGTGCGCCAGTACGGCTACAGCCGCGACGAGTTCCTGGCGATGAGCATCCTCGACATCCGCCCGCGCGAGGGCTGGGACGAGGTGCGTGGTGCCATCCAGCGCGCACAGGTGGGCGATCCTCCGGACGCGACCGTGCGCCTGCATCGGCGCAAGGACGGCAGCGTGTTCGAGGTGCGCGCACACCTGTCCAAACTCGATTTCGACGGACAGCCCGCGTGCCTGGTGCTGGCCGAGGATGTGAGCGAACGGTTGGCCTACGAGCGCGACCTGGCCTACCAGGCACGGCACAACCCGGCCACCGGACTGCTCAATGTGCGCGCCCTGACCGAACAGCTGGATGGGCAGGGCGAGGGCTATACCATCGCCTTCGTGCAGCTGCGCGGCCTGCAGCTGGTGGCCGATACGCTTGGCCGCGAGATCGGCGATGCGGTACTGCAGTCGATGGCGACCCGGCTCGGGGGCCTGGGCGCGCGCTATGGCACGCTGGCGTTCCAGCCGGCCGAAGATTTCGTCTTGGCCATTGGTGCCGGGCACGATCCCCAGCGCGTGCTGGACGACCTGCTGCAGATCGTCTCGGCGCCGATGCGCGGCAAGGACTCGCTGCACCAGTTCGAGCCGCGCATCGGCGTGGCCGTGCACATCGCCGGTGACGGGCACACGGCCGAGCAGGTGATCGGTATGGCCGCGCAGGCCGCGCATGCGGCGCGCGCCGAGGGCAACGTGGTGGTCTGGTTCGACGCGGCGGTGACCACGCGCCTGGCCGACCGCCTGCGCCTGGCCGGGCGCATCCATGCCGCCATCGACAACGAGTTCCAGCTGTACTTCCAGCCGATCCGGCATGCCGGTGATGGCAGCCCGGCCGCGCTGGAGGCCCTGCTGCGCTGGCCGCAGGCCGATGGCAGCTTCATCCCGCCCAACGAGTTCATCCAGCTGTGCGAGGACACCGGATTGATCCTGGCGCTGGGCCGCTGGGTGATCCGCGCCGCGGCAAAGGCGCAGCGCCGGCTGGTCGAGGCCGGTTGGGGTGAGCTGCCGATCGCGGTCAACGTGTCTGCGGTGCAGTTCTTCAACAGCGATCTGGTGGCCGAGTTCACCCGCGCCCAGCAGGAATTCGGCCTGGCCCGCGGTGCGCTGCACGTGGAGCTGACCGAGAGCAGCCTGATGCGCAAGCCGGCGCAGGCGATGCAGACCATGCAGCGCCTGCATGAGCAGGGCATCAGCGTGTCGCTGGATGATTTCGGCACCGGCTATTCCAGCATGTCCTACCTGCAGCACCTGCCGCTGGACATCCTGAAGATCGACCGCAGCTTCGTGGCGGACGTGGAAACCAATCCACGCAACGCCTCGATCTGTCGCGCGCTGCTGTCGCTGGGCCACAGCATGGGCCTGACCATCATTGCCGAAGGCGTGGAAACACCGGGGCAGCTGGACTGGCTGGCCGCGCACGGCTGTGACCAGGTGCAGGGTTACCTGCTGGGGCGGCCGGCACCGCTGGAGCGGATCATCGACGCGTTGGATGAAGTCCCCGCCTGATCGGGTTCGTATTGGCCGGCCAGCGGCCTGCACTACCCGGCCGAAGCATGACGGTAGTGCCGGCCGCAGGCCGGCAAGCACCAGGTTCGGCTACACCCCGGCTTCGACCAGATGGTCGATGAAACTGCGCACCTTCGGTGCCAGGTGGCTGCGGCTGGTATAGACCGCGAAGATGCCGATTGGGGCGGCCTCCCATTCGGGCAGCACGCGCACCAGCCGGCCATCGGCCAACGCGTCTTCCAGCAGGAAATCCGGCTGCAGGATCACGCCCATGCCGGCAATCGCCGCTTCGCGCAGCACGTCGCCGTTGTTGGCGTGCAGCAGGCTGTTCACCGCGACCTTTACTTCGCCTGCGGGCCCCTGCAACGGCCAGTGGTCGCCAGCGGCCCAGTAGCTGTAGCCCAGGCACGCGTGCGCCTGCAGGTCCTGCGGGGTCTGCGGGGCGCCGCGTGCGGCCAGGTAGGCCGGCGCGGCGCACAGGCTCACCCGCGATTCGCCCAGGCGACGTGCGATCAGCGTGGGACCGGGCTCGCGGGTGATGCGGATGGCCACGTCGTAGCCTTCCTCGACCATGTCCACCAGCCGGTCGGACAGCGCCAGGTCCAGCTCCACCTGCGGGAAGCGCTGGCGATAACTGGCCAGCAGCGGGCCGAGGCGGGCAATGCCCCAGCTCACCGGTGAGTTGATGCGCAGCGTGCCCGAAGGCTCCAGCGCCTGCGCGCCGATACTGGCCTCCAGCGCGTCGAATTCGGCCAGCAGGCGCACGCACTGGGCGTAGTAGGCGGCGCCGGCACTGGTCGGGCTGACCCGCCGCGTGGTGCGATGGAGCAGGCGGGTGGACAGGCGCTTTTCCAGCGCGGCGACCTGGCGGGTAACGCCGGCGGTGGACATGTCCAGGGCCTGGGCGGCGGCGCTGAAGCCGTTGCGCTCGACCACCGCCACGAACACGCGCATCGCCTCGAGGGTGTCCATTGTTGCGCCTTCTGAAATAAATACGGTCAATCGATCGTATTTATCGGCCCGTGAAGGCGCAATAACCTGAGCCCACTCCCTTCAAGGTGCTTTCCGATGCACGCCACGACCGCTCCTGTTTCGCCGCTGGCCCCGTATGGCGCCGCCCTGCTGCGCCTGGCCCTGGGCGTGCTGTTCCTGGTCCATGCGCTGACCAAGCTGCTGGTATTCACCCCGGCCGGCACGGCAGCGTTCTTCGAGTCGCTGGGCCTGCCCGGCGTGCTCGGCTACCTCACCATCGGCGTCGAGCTGGTGATCACTGTCGCGCTGCTGCTGGGCATCTATGCGCGCTGGGTGGGCCTGGTCGGCGTGCCGCTGCTGCTGGGCACCATCGTCACCGTGCACGGCGCCAACGGCTTCGGTTTCGCCAATGCCGGCGGCGGCTGGGAATACCCGGCGTTCTGGGCGCTGGCGCTGGTGGTGCTGTTCCTGGTCGGCGATGGCAAGTGGACCCTGCGTTCGCGCTGATCGCCGCCTGATCCTGCAACTGGAGAATTCCATGTCCCGCCTGCCTTCGCTGTACATCTCCCATGGTTCGCCGATGACTGCCCTGCATCCGGGCCAGGTTGGTGTGCGCCTGGCCGAGCTGGCGCGCGACCTGCCCACGCCGCGCGCCATCGTGATGGCCTCGGCGCACTGGCTGGGCCGGCAGCCGCTGGTCGGGGCGCATCCGCAGCCGCCAACCATCCACGATTTCGGCGGCTTCCCGCGCGCGCTGTTCGAACTGCAGTACCCGGCGCCGGGTGACCCGGCACTGGCCGAAGAAGTGGCCGGCCGCATCGCCGCCGCAGGACTGCCAGTGGCCATCGACCCGCAGCGTGGCCTCGACCACGGCGCGTGGGTACCGCTGCGGCTGTTGCGCCCGCAGGCCGACATCCCGGTGGTGCCGGTGTCGATCCAGCCGCTGCTCGGCCCCGAGCATCAGTTCGCGCTGGGCCGTGCGCTGGCGCCGCTGCGCGAACAGGGCGTGCTGCTGGTCGGCTCCGGCAGCATCACCCACAACCTGCACGACTGGGGCGACTACCAGGACGGCAAGGAAGCGCCGTACGTGCGGCCCTTCATCGAATGGGTGGAGCAGCGCCTGGCCGCCGCTGACCGCCAGGCCCTGCTGGATTACCGCCGGCAGGCGCCGTTCGCCGAACGCGCGCACCCGACCGACGAGCACCTGCTGCCGCTGTTCTTTGCAATGGGCGCGGCCGGCGAGGGCGGTTTCGGTGCGCGTCGCATCGATGCCGGTATCGATGCCGGCTTCCTCGCCATGGATCTGTACCGCTTCGACGGGGCATGAGCCGGGGCTGACGCGCGGCGGCCCCGGCCGTCGCGGCCATGGCCGCATGTGGTAGTTTTTTCCGGGTTTCCGGCGCTGGCCTCCAAGCCTCCCCACGCGCCGCTTCCTGGAAGAAGCATGCATACCATTGAAGTCGTCCTGGCGATGCTGGTGGCCGTTGTCGCCAGCGGCTACCTGGTTCGCGTCCTGCCGTTCTCGTTGCCGCTGCCGCTGGTGCAGATCGGCCTGGGTGCGGTCATCGCCGGGGTGTTCAACCGTGGCCACGCGCTGGAGCCGGAAGTGTTCTTCCTGCTGTTCCTGCCGCCACTGCTGTTCCTCGATGGCTGGCGCATCCCCAAGCAGGGCCTGTTCCGCGACAAGGGCGCGATCCTCGAGCTGGCGTTCGGCCTGGTGGTGTTCACCGTCATCGGCGCAGGCTTCCTGATCCACTGGCTGATTCCGGTGATGCCGCTGGCGGTGTGCTTCGCGCTGGCGGCGATCGTGTCGCCGACCGATCCTGTGGCAGTGGGTGCGATCGCCTCCAAGGCGCCGATTCCCAAGCGCCTGATGCACATCCTGGAAGGCGAGTCGCTGCTCAACGATGCATCGGGCCTGGTCTGCTTCCGCTTCGCGGTGGCTGCGGTGATGACTGGCACGTTCTCGCTGGCCACGGCCTCGCTGACCTTCGTGTGGGTGGCCGTGGCCGGCCTTGCGGTGGGCGTGGCGGTCACCCTTGGTGTGTCGACCTTCCAGCGCTGGCTGTGGCGCCGCTTCGGCGAGGAGCCGGGCGCGGCGATGCTGGTCAACCTGCTCATTCCGTTCGCGGCCTACCTGCTGGCCGAAGAGATCCACGCCTCCGGCATCCTCGCCGCGGTCGCCGCCGGTATCGCGATGAGCTACGTCGAGCTGACCGGCCGCGTCTCCGGCAGCATGCGCGTGCAGCGTGCCGGGGTCTGGAACATGCTGCAGTTCAGCTTCAACGGCATCATGTTCGTGCTGCTGGGCGAGCAGCTGCCCGGTATTGTCGAACGTGCCACCACCACCATGAACGAGACCGGCCACCAGAGCGCGTGGTGGCTGCTGGTGTACGTAGTGGTGATCAACCTGGCGCTGGTGGTGCTGCGCCTGCTGTGGGTGTGGCTGTCGCTGCGCTGGAACCTGCTGCGCGCGCGCCGCCGCGGACTGGAGCGGGGCGAAGCGCCGAACTGGCGCATCGTGGTGGCGACCTCGGTGGCCGGCGTGCGTGGTGCGATCACCCTGGCCGGCGTGTTGACCCTGCCGCTGTTCCTGCCTGATGGCAGTGCGTTCCCGGCACGTGACCTGGTGATCTTCCTGGCCGCCTCGGTGATCCTGTTCTCGCTGCTCGGCGCCAGCATCGCGCTGCCGCAGCTGCTGAAGGGCCTGCAGCTGCCGGCCGATTCGGGTGAACGCAAGGAAGAGGACCTGGCGCGCCGCCTGTCGTCGAAGGCGGCGCTGGCCGGGGTCGAGCGCATGCGCCAGCAGCTGGTGATGAACCAGAACACCGAGAACGTGCAGCTGTACAACGATGCCGCCTCGCGGGTGAGCCTGCTGTACCAGCGGCACCTGGAGAAGGACAACGACGGGCCCGACGTAGACCCGGAGAAGGTGCGGCGCATGGAGCTGGGCTACCGCCAGCTGCGCAGCGCCGGCCTCAACGCCGAGCGCGAGGAACTGTTCCGGCTGACCCGGCGCGGGGTGATCTCCGACGAGATCTCGCGGCGCCTGATCCGCAACCTGGACCTGCTGGAATCGCGCAAGCGCGAATGATGCCTGGGACCGGGCGTTGCTGACGCTGACGCGGATTCCGCCCTGGCATGTAGAGCCGAGCCCATGCTCGGCTACGCTTGCTTCAGGCGTCATGAACCCGGAACGAAAAGCAGCCGAGCACAGGCTCGGCTCTACATGCCGGTGCTGGTTATTCCGGTTTCTGGTCCAGGAAATACACCTCGACCTTGCCCTTGACCTTGATCGTCATCGGGTTGCCGCGGCGGTCACGGGCCTTGCCGGCCTGCACGCGGATCCAGCCTTCGCTGACCGAGTATTCCTCGACGTTGTCGCGCTCGATGTCGTTGAAACGCACGCCAACGCCGCGCTCCAGCGCCTGCGCATCATGGAAGGGGCTGGCCGGGTTGATCGCCAGGTGGTCGGGAGGGGTATCGCTCATCGCTTCATTCACAGTGACGGCCACCAAGGCCGGCTTCAGCGGCACAGGATAAACCGTAGAATGCCGACCTGCCCCAGAGGACGTTCCGCCATGCCCGACAACAGCGACTATTTCGACTTCGAGGAAGACATCCACGACTTCGACGAGGAGGGCTTCGAGGCGCGGGTCTGGAACCTGCTGGTGCTGATCAACCCGGGTGACGAAGAGTTGGCCCTGCAGCAGTTCAACCGCTGGCGCGAGCACCTGGCCGAGGACGGTCAGCCGCTGGAAGCGGACAGCGACTGGCTGCCGGCGCTGTTCACCGCCATCGCCTGGCAGTCCGGTTTCGATGTGGAGCGTGAGGACCTGGAGTCGCTTCAGTCGGCGGTGAACGAGCTTTCGGCGCGCTTCAACCTGCAGCTGGACTGGGGTGGCGACCTGGACGACGAGGACTTTGCCGAAGGCCTGGACGGCGTGCAGCTGATGGCCACCGCCTTCGACCGCCTGCGCGAGCACAACTACACGCTGTGGAGCGTGGATGCCGGCAGTGATGGCTTTACCGGGGTGATGGCGCTGACCCGCGACGATGACGCGATGCTTGCGCTGTGCTCGCTGCTGAACGTGGAAATCCGGCTGGGCAGCGACCCGTTCTGATCGGGCCTGTAGAGCCGAGCCCACGCTCGGCTGCATTTCGCGTAGAGCAGCCGAGCATCGGCTCGGCACTACAGGAGGCACACGGCAGCCGAGCCTACGGCCGGTACTGCGCCCGGGCGTTGGCAATCACCGCCTTGACCAGCTCGCGGTCGGTGTGCCGTGAGATCGCCCGGGCGCCGAGCGCGATGGCCTGTGCGCGCAGCCCGGCAGTGACATCGTAGTGGGCGCCGCTGGCCTTGTTCTGGAAGGCGCGCGGGGGAATGCCGAGCTGCGCGGCCATTGCGTGCAGCTCGGCCAGGGTGTCGGCCATCAGGTGCGCCCAGCGCTGTCCGCGCCAGGGATGCACCGCGTCATCGACGTAGACCGTCACCGCCGCGGCCGGTTCAGGCCTGCGGCTTGCTGTCGCTGTCAGCGGCCGGGGCGGCCTCGGCGTCGGCAGCAGCTTCAACCACATCGCCTTCGGCGGCTTCTTCGCCTTCTTCGGCTTCCACGGTCTCGAACTCGGACACCAGCTTGTCCAGGTATTCGTCGGCGGTCTGCTCGGATTCGGCCGCCAGGGTGTCCAGCAGCTTCTGCAGCAGTTCGGAGTACTCCAGGTTGACCTTGCGGCCTTCCTTCTCCTGCACGTTGGCCAGGTGCTTGAGCATGGCCAGCATCGGCACCGGGTTCTCGGCGTTGCCCATGGTCTGGCCGCCGATGGCCAGCAGCCACTCACGGCCCTGCAGGCCGATGGCCGCCACCACCTGGCCGTCTTCGTTGGTCAGCACGGCATGGTTCTGCACCTGCTGCTGCGCGTTCAGGCGGAGGAACGGGCGCTTGCCCTGCTGCTTCTTGCGCTTGTCGCGCTTGGCCTTGGAGTTCTGGGACATGGGGGTGAGATCACCTGGAAACGGAAAGACCGCCATTGTAGCGGGTGCGGCGTGGTGCGCTCGCCCGGCATGGCCCTGTGGATTCGGACCAAGGCGCGCACCCACAGCTTATTCCGCTTGCCCCTGCGCGGCCTGCACGTCCGGGTCGGCGGTGGGCGCCGACAGCCCCACCTGGGGGCCGGCACCCGCCAGCGCTGCCTCCTCGGCGGCCTTGGTCATCACCACGATGCTGATGCGGCGGTTGATCGGGTTCTGCGGGTCGGCCTTGTCGAACAGCACCGATGAAGACAGGCCGACCACGCGGGTGATCTTGCTGTCCTCCAGGCCGCCGTCCACCAGTGCACGGCGTGCAGCGTTGGCGCGGTCGGCGCTCAGTTCCCAGTTGCCGTAGCCGCGTGCGGCCGAATAGGCGGTGATGTCGGTGTGGCCGGTCAGGCTGATCCGGTTCGGCACGTGGTTCAGGTAGTTGGCCAGCTCGTGCAGGATCTGTTGCGTGTACGGCTTCAGCGTAGCGCTGCCGAGGTCGAACATCGGCCGGTTCTGCTTGTCCACGATCTGGATGCGCAGGCCTTCCGGAGTCAGGTCCAGCAGCAGCTGGTCCTTGAAGGGTTCCAGTGCCTGGCTCCGGCTGATCGCTTCCTGCAGCTCCTTCATCAGTGCTTCCAGCTGCTGCTTGTCGCGCTGCTGCTGGTCCACCGGTTGCGGCACTGCTTCCTTCTGGTTCTGGAAGGGATCGTTGCTGCTGCCCCGCGAGATGTCGGTGGCGCCGCCCAGCTTGATCATCGATGTGCTGGCGCCGCCCGGGCCGGCCATGCCGGGTGCCGGCGTGGCACTCTGCCCGCTCAGCGGGCTCGGGTTGCGGAAGTACTCGGAAATGGCCGCACGGTCGTTCTTGTTGGTGGTGGCCATCAGCCACAGCACCAGGAAGAAGGCCATCATCGCGGTCACGAAGTCGGCATAGGCCACCTTCCACGACCCTCCGTGGTGAGCGGCGTGGCCGGCCTTCCTGACCCGGCGGACGATGACGGTGGGCTTGTTCTCGGCCATGGCTTACTTGACCGTCTTCAGGTGCTGCTCGAAATCGGAGAAGGCCGGGCGCACGTTCGACGGCAGCGTCTTGCGGGCGAATTCCAGCGCGATCTTCGGGTTGTAGCCGCGCAGGCAGGCAAGCAGGGCGGTCTTGACCGATTCGTAGATGCGGCTGTCCTGCTCGGCGCGCGCTTCCATGGCGGCGGCCATCGGGCCGACGAAGCCATAGCCCAGCAGGATGCCGAGGAAGGTGCCGACCAGCGCACCGGCCACGTGGCCGCCGACCTCGACGATGTCGCCGCCGATCGAACCCATGGTGATGACGATGCCCAGCACCGCAGCCACGATGCCGAAACCGGGCAGTCCGTCGGCGACCTTGGTCAGCACCTGCGACGGTGCCATGGCCTCGGCGTGGTGCTTCTCCAGTTCCAGCTCCAGCAGCGGCTCGAGCTCGTGCGGCTCGATGTTGCTGCCGATCATCAGGCGCAGGCAGTCGGTGATGAAGTCGATCAGGTGGTGGTCGGCCTGCACCTTGGGGTAGTTGGCGAACAGGGCGCTCTCGGCCGGGCGTTCGACATGGTCTTCCAGTGCCATGAAGCCTTCGCGGCGCGCCTTGTTGAGCAGTTCATAGAGCAGGCTGAGGACATCGATGTAATCCTGCTGCTTGTAGCGCGGGCCCTTGAACACGCCGACCATGGCCTGCAGGGTCTGCTTGACCGTCTTGGCCGGGGTACCGACCAGGAACGCGCCGAGCGCGGCGCCGCCGATGATGACCAGCTCGTAGGGCTGCCAGAGGGCACCCAGGCGGCCGTGGGCACCGAGGTAGCCCCCGATCACGCTGATGATGACGACCAGGAATCCGACGATGATGAGCATGGGGCGACGCAGGGAGAGGGGATATCTCCTTGTCGGCCCGTCGCCCGGGTTTCTGAAGAGGGAATTCTGTGAAATCGGTCAGCGGGGTGCTTCAGCCGGCCACACCGGCTTCGGCGCCGCCACGCTGCAGCGGATCGGGCCAGGGCTCGCCATTGCCGACGAAGGAAAGTGAGACAGAGTTCAGGCAGTGGCGCTCGTAGGTGGGCGGCGGACCGTCGGGGAACACGTGGCCCAGATGGCTGCCGCAGCGCGCGCAGGTGATCTCGGTGCGGACCATGCCGTGGCTGGTATCGCGGATCTCGCGCACATGCGCCGGGTCGAACGGGGCGAAGAAGCTGGGCCAGCCGGTGCCGGAATCGAACTTGGTGCTGGAGCGGAACAGCGGCAGCGCGCACAGCCGGCAGCAGTAGACGCCCTCGCGCTTGTTGTCGAGGAACACGCCGCAGAACGGCGCTTCGGTGCCGTGCTGCAACAGCACGCGGCGTTCCTCGCTGCTGAGGCCGGCGACCAGCGCCTCGGTCTGGGTGGCAGTGGGGGGCGTCAGATCGAAGGCGGTCATGGCGGCGCTCCGTGGGGTCGATGGCCTGGGGATGCCGGAAAACGTGGGGGTGCCGGCGCGCGCTTGCAAGTGTGATGGCCGTTCATGGGTGGCACACGGGTGCGGGAGCAAGGTGGGTGTCATAGACGCCGGAGCGTGCCATGAAGCCGACCCTTCCCCTGCTGTTGATCGCCCTGTTGCCGGCACTGGCGCTGGCCCAGGTGCCCACCCCCGACCCCACGGCCACCCGCAGCGCGACCACCGTGGCGCCGCAGCCGGTGGCGCCACCGCCACAGGCGGCCCGGCCGCAGCCGCAGTTGCTGCCTACGCCGCAACCGGCGCAGCCGATCAAGTCCACCGGTCCGGCCCAGGTCGCGCCGCCGCCAGCACCGAGGCCGGCCGACAAGGTCTACGACCGCAACGGCCGCATCGTGCCCGGCGTGCGCCCGGCCGGCCCGAACCGCGTGTTCGACTCGCGCACCGGCCGCTACTACGACAGCGTGCCGGCCGGCGATGGCCAGCAGATCAAGCGCTGAACCCTGGTGCCACCAAGGTTGGCTGCTGGCTGGCGCTGAGCGGGCTGAACGCGCGAAAACAGCGTCCAGCCGATCACTGCTTTTTCGCCTGCGATTAACCGTTCCGGGGCCACCGTGGCTCTGCGCCGGCATCCCGCCGCCGCATGTCCTTCGTCCACTGGATCGCGACCATGAAAAACCAGCAGAACCGTCATCCCGGCAAGGAACCGCAGGGCCGCAACCCGCAGCAGCAACAGCAGCAACAGCAGATGGAGCTGCAGCAGCACAAGGGCGGCAGGCAGCAGGAACAGCGCCCGCATAAGCATCCGCAGCAGCGCTGACTGTCGCCATGATCGGGGTCAGAGCCCGCTGTACGGGATCTGGCCCCACCCAGCAGCAGCCTCAGTCCGGAATCGGCAGGCTCAGTGTTTCCTTCACTTCTTCCATCACGATGTAGCTCTTCGACTCACGTACATGCGGCAGTGTCAGCAGCGTGCTGCCGAGCAGCTTGCGGTAGGAGGCCATCTCGCTGATCCGCGCCTTCAGCAGGTAATCGAAGTCGCCCGATACAAGATGGCATTCCAGTACGTTGGGGAGCTTCAGCGCGGCGCGCCGGAACTCCTCGAAGATGTCGCCGGATTTGTACGCCAGGCTGATCTCCACGAACACCAGCAGGCTCGCTTTAACTGCGGCCGGGTCGAGGTGGGCGTGGTAGCCGGTGATCACCCCTTCGCGCTCCAGCCGGCGCACGCGCTCGGTGCACGGGGTGGTCGACAGGCCCACCCGCTCGCCCAGTTCGGTGAAGGAGATGCGGCCCTCGGCCTGCAGGATGCGCAGGATCTTGCGGTCGATCTTGTCCAGTTCGCGGATCCGGGTGGCCATGACCGTCAACCTTCGGGAGTGAATTGAAGTGGAACATCCTGCCGGTTGATTTCAAAACAGGCAAATCAACTGGGAATGGCTGTCTATACTTCCCCAATTATGGTCCCTGTGCGCTCCAGTGCAGGGAATGATCGGGTTGGAGAAGTCCCATGCGAGTCCTAGTTCTCGGCAGCGGCGTGATCGGTACCACCAGTGCCTGGTATCTGCGACAGGCCGGGTTTGAAGTCACGGTCATCGACCGCCAACCCGGCCCGGCGCTGGAAACCAGCTTCGCCAATGCCGGCCAGCTGTCGTTCGGCTACACCTCGCCGTGGGCGGCCCCGGGCGTGCCGAAGAAGGCTATCGGCTGGCTGTTCGAGAAGCACGCGCCGCTGGCGATCCGCCCGGGCATGGACCTGGCCCAGTACCGCTGGCTGTGGCAGATGCTGCGCAACTGCACCCACGAGCGTTATGCGATCAACAAGGCGCGCATGGTGCGCATGTCCGAGTACAGCCGCGACTGCCTGAACGAGCTGCGCGCGCAGATCGGCATCGAATTCGAAGGCCGCGACCTTGGCACCACCCAGCTGTTCCGCACCCAGCAGCAGCTGGATGCTTCGGCGCAGGACATCGAGATCCTGGCCCAGTACGGCGTGCCGTACGAGGTGCTGGACCGCGCCGGCATCATCCAGGCCGAACCGGCCCTGGCCCATGTCGATGGCCTGGTCGGCGCGCTGCGCCTGCCGCGTGACCAGACCGGCGACTGCCAGTTGTTCACCCGCCGGCTGTCGCAGTTGTGCATGGATGCCGGCGTTGAATTCCGTTTCGACCAGGACATCACCGGCCTGGAGTTCGATGGCGACCGCATCACCGGCGTGCGCATCGACGGCAAGCTGGAAACCGCCGACCGCTTCGTGGTCGCGCTTGGCAGCTACTCGCCAGCGCTGGTCGCACCGCTGGGGATGCGCCTGCCGGTGTACCCGCTGAAGGGCTATTCGCTGACCCTGCCGATCACCGACCCGGCGATGGCACCGACCTCGACCATCCTCGATGAGAGCTACAAGGTGGCGGTGACCCGCTTCGACGACCGCATCCGTGTCGGTGGCATGGCCGAAGTGGCCGGCTTCGACCTGTCGCTGTCGCAGCGCCGCCGCGAGACCCTGGAACTTGTGGTCAGGGATCTCTATCCGAAGGGCGGCGACCTGTCGCGCGCGCAGTTCTGGACCGGCCTGCGCCCGGCTACGCCGGACGGTACGCCGGTGATCGGCGCCACGCCGTTCCGCAACCTGTACCTCAACACCGGACACGGCACGCTGGGCTGGACCATGGCCTGCGGCTCGGGCCGCTACCTGGCCGACCTGATGAGCGCGCGACAGCCGCAGATCAGCACCGAAGGCCTGGATATTTTCCGCTACGGCCAGTACGGTCACGCGCCGCAACAAGAGAACCGCACATGCGTCCTGCCCGCGCGCTGATCGATCTGGGCGCCCTGCGCAGCAATTACCGCCTCGCCCGTGAACTGGGCGGTGGCAAGGCGCTGGCGATCATCAAGGCCGATGCCTATGGGCATGGCGCGGTGCGCTGTGCGCAGGCGCTGGAAGGCGAGGCCGATGGCTTCGGCGTGGCCACCATCGAAGAGGCATTGGAGCTGCGCCAGGCCGGCATCCGTGCGCCGATCCTGCTGCTGGAAGGCATCTTCGAGCCGAGCGACATGACGCTGGTGGCCGAGCATGACTTCTGGTTCGCCGTCGGTTCACCGTGGCAAGTGGAGGCACTGGCGGCGTTCGACAGCCCGCGCCCGTTGACGGTGTGGCTGAAGCTGGACAGCGGCATGCACCGCCTCGGCCTGGACGTGGACAGCTTCCGCGCGGCGCACGCGCGCCTGTCGGCGCTGCCGCACGTCGAACGCGTCGTGCTGATGACCCACCTGGCGCGTGCCGACGAGCTGGACAGCGAACGCACCCACGAACAGGCGGCGACCTTCGCCCGCGCCATTGATGGACTGGCAGGCGAGACCAGCGTGTGCAACTCGCCTGCGCTGCTGGGCTGGCCGGATGTGCGCAGTGATTGGGTGCGCCCGGGCCTGATGCTGTACGGCGCCAACCCGCTGCCGGACAACACCGTGTTGACCGAGCGGCTGCGCCCGGTGATGACGATGCAGTCGAAGGTGATCGCCGAGCGCTGGATCGAAGCCGGTGAACCGGTGGGGTATGGCGCGCGTTTCGTGGCCAAGGCGCGCACCCGCGTGGGTGTGGTTGCACTCGGCTATGCCGACGGTTATCCGCAGTTCGCTCCAAACGGCACGCCGGTGCTGATCGATGGCCAGCCCGGTGCGCTGATCGGGCGCGTGTCGATGGACATGCTGACGGTGGACCTGACCGCGCATGCGCAGGCCGGCATCGGCAGCGTGGTGGAACTGTGGGGTTCTGCGCCGACCCTGTCGGAGCTGGCGCCGCGCTGTGGCGTGAGCGCCTACCAGCTGCCGTGCGCGGTCAAGCGCGTGGCGAAGGTGTACGTGTAGCGCCGAGCCCGCGCTCGGCACCGGTAGCGGCCGACCTCGATCGGCGCCGTGAATGCGTGTCGACCAAGGTCGACACCTGCCGGGGGACCTAACGCGCGGCGGTCGCCTGACTGGCCAGCTGGCGCTTCACCCAGTCATCGATCAGACGCTTCTCGTAGCGCAGTGGATCGCTGTCGCTCTTCAGTCCCACGTTGTGCAGGTAGCCGGTATCGCTGAGGCGCGCATCGCCCTCGCTGACAATACGGCCGCTGGCATCCTTCAGCGTGTACTGCAGGGTGATCCGTGGCGGGTAGATGTCGCGCATGATCCGGATGTCGCGGCCACGCGGGCCGTGCCAAGGCTCGTAGTCACCGGCACGCTTGATGTCGACGAGGGTCACATCGAGGGTCTGCCCAGGCTGCAGCGGCTTGGCTGCGGTGGTCTGCAGGTAGCGGGCCAGCTGCTGCACCCAGTCAACGCGTTCGGCCTCGAAGCGGTTGCTGCTCTGGCGTATTTCGGTGAACTTGGCCGGATCTTCCCATTTCACGCTGACCGGTCCATCGGCCTGCAACGCACGCGGCGCGTCTGCATCGGTCACGGTGCGTGGCGCAGCATTGGCGCCACCGGCCGCCAGGGCGCCTGCCAGCACGGCAATCGCGAATGAGCGTTTCATGACGGTCTCCTGCGTCCCCGCGCTGGGGGGGTGTTGATCACGGATCGAGTGTGAGCCTGCTGCCGGACGACCGCAATGGCCGATTGCGTCGTGGGCAAGAGCGGTTGCCGCCAATTCATCGACGTCAACCATGACTGACGGCGCTTGACGCTGTGAATACGCCCTTTGGAAGATGCTGTGCTCCCAACCTGGCCTGCAAAGACCCCCTTGTCCACACTGCCGCCCCTCGTGGAGCGCCCACCGATGCTGGTGCCGGCGCCAGAACCCGACCTGCATCGTGGCGTGCTTGAGCGCATCAACGCCGGCTTCTGCGTGATCCAGGTGCTGTTCGAAGGTGATCGTGCGGTCGACTATTGTTTCATCGAAGTCAACGACGCGTTCGAGCGCCACACTGGGCTGAAGGACGCTCGTGGCAAGTGCATGACTGCGCTGGAACCCAACCACGAGCAGGACTGGTTCCGTATCTATGGCGAAGTCGCACGCAGCGGCCGCCCCGCTCAGTTCGAGATGGAAGCCCGTGCGCTGGGCCGCTCGTTCGCGGTCGACGCGGTGCGGGTGGGGCGGCCGGGAGAAGACAAGGTCGGCATCCTGTTCTTCGACATCACCGCGCGCAAGCAGATGGAAGTGGAGCTGGGCGAAAGCGAAGCCCGTTTCAGCGCGCTGGCAGACGGCCTGCCGATGCCGGTGTGGGTGCTCGATGAGCGCGGCCATGCGCGTTTCGTCAACAGTGCCTTCAGCGAGTTCTTCGGTGGTGATGAAACGCGTGTGCCGGAAGATGTCTGGCGCGGTCTCGTGCATCCGGATGACGCGTCCGTGTTCGAATACGAACTGCAGGAAGCGCTGAAGGCGCAGCGTTCGATGCACGCGCTGGTGCGTGCGCGGCGCGCGGATGGCCAGTGGCGCTGGCTGGAGATGAACGCCCGCCCGCGTTTTTCGCGGATGGGCCGCTTCATCGGCCTGGCCGGCAGCAGTCCGGACGTCACCGAACGACGCGAAATTGAACTGGCCCGCGAGGAGCTGCTGCAGTCCGAGCGTGCCGCGCGCAGCGCTGCGGAGAACATGGCGCGGCTGAAGGACGAGTTCCTGGCCACGCTGTCGCATGAACTGCGTACGCCGCTGACCACCATCCTGGGCTGGAGCGAACTGCTGCTGCAGCGCGTGGACAACACCAGTCCGCTGTACAAGGGCCTGAACGTGATCGCCAACAGCGCCGGTGCGCAGAAGCGGCTGATCTCGGACATGCTCGACCTGAGCAGCATGCTGCTGGGCAAGGTGCAGCTGGAGGTGGAGATACTGGACCTGCGCGACCTGCTGAGCGAAGCCATCGGCGCGCAGGAGCTGGTCGCCGAAGGCAAGGCGCTGGATGTGAGCCTGCTGCTGCCGGAACAGCCGTGCCTGGTGCTGGGCGATGCCACCCGCCTGCAGCAGGTGTTGTGGAACCTGCTGTCCAATGCGATCAAGTTCACCCCGGCCGAAGGACGCGTCGACCTGCAGCTGCAGGCCGATGGCAATCACTGGGTGATCACCGTGCGCGACACCGGCGACGGCATCGCGCCCGAATTCCTCAACCATCTGTTCAGCCGCTTCCGGCAGGCTGATGGCACCACCACGCGCCGTCATGGCGGTCTCGGCCTGGGCCTGGCGATCGTGCAGCAGCTGGTCGAACTGCATGGCGGCACGGTCACTGCCGCCAGCGAAGGGCATGGCCATGGCGCCACCTTCACCGTGCGCCTGCCCCAGCACCTGCCGGATGCAGAGCGCCGACCGCTGCGCGAAGTGATCAGTGGGCCGATCCTGGAGCCGGTGGTCGTCGAACCCTATCCGCTGCGCGGCATGCACGTGCTGGCGGTGGAGGATCAGCCGGAAGTGCTGGAATACCTGCGCCGCATGCTGGAAGAGCAGGGCGCCACCGTATCGGCGGCCAGCTCGGCCGGCGAAGCGCTGGCACTGCTGGCCGACACCGGCCACCTGCAGTACCACGTGCTGCTGACCGACATCGGCATGCCGGGCATGGATGGCTATGGGCTGGTGCGCACCTTGCGCGAGGACATGGGCGTGGACGCGGCGACCTTGCCTGCGGTGGCGGTGACTGCACTGGCGCGTGCCGACGACCGCCGCCGCGCGCTGGCCTCGGGCTTCCAGGAGCACGTCGCCAAGCCGTACTCGGTAGCGCAGCTGGTGGCTGCCGTGCGCAAGGTGCAGGTGGCGCGCGCGGACAGCGCGCTGCACTGAGCATTCACGGCCGATCGGCGACCCTGCAGTCAGGAGGTCGCCGATGTCCCGCATAGCTCCACGTATCCACACCGATCCGGCGCAGATCGCGCGCCTGGAAGCCCTGCTGCCGCAGCTGGATGGCGAAACGCAGGTGGAACTGATTCTGCACGATGGCCGCCGCCTGCTCGGCACGGTGGCCGTGAGGCCAACTGTGCAGCAATACCGCAACGCCGCGGGTGATGAAGGCAGCAACGGCCAGTTGCGCCTGGATGACTACGACACGCCGGTGCAGCAGCACCATGTGTGGCTGGATGAGATCGCCAGTATCAACCGCCTGCCACCCAAGGCGCCTTGATCCGAGGTAGAGCCGAGCCCACGCTCGGCTCTGCCGCCGCCCGAGCATGGGCTCGGGCGCTACAGATGTGTCAGTGCTCGAACAGGGTCGGCGTCGCCTCGAACCGGCGTGCGTACGCCCGCTCCTCTGCAACCCTCGCCACCTCGTCATCAGCCAGGTCCGGCGCGCCGTACACCGCATAGGCCACGCTGCCGTCGGCGCCATGGCCGACCTGGTGCAGCCGGTAGCGCGAGTGGCCGCCGCCGGTGTCCTCGGGGTAGTGCACGGGCGGATGGCTGCCTTCCAGGTCCATTTCACTGTTGTCGACCACGCCACCGACGAACAAGGCTCGCATGCAGGTTCTCCTGGGTTTCCGGGGGAGCCTCTACCCTGAACGTTTCAATGTTTCTGGCGGATCAAGGCCCCGTTCGGGTTTCGCAAAGCGGGCCGCCGGGGCCGGCCCGGCCAAGCCGGTACAATGGACGGCCCTCACGCTTGAAGTACCCGCGCCGATGGCCTCCAGCGACGACGCCCCCCTGCAGACCCTGCTCCTGCCGTTCTCCCAAGGCGCCCTGCGCTGGCCGGAGGGCCCGGTGGCCTTCCTGCGTGCCCGCGATGGCTGGCCATTGCGCGAAGTGGCCGGCGATCGCGAGGTGCACTGCGAACAGAGCTTCGCCCCGTTCGCGCAACCGCTGCAGCAGGCTGCCGGCTGGACCGTCAGCGGGCAGCTGGATGACGCGGCCGGCAAGGGCCGCTACCCGTTGGTGCTGGTGCTGCCGCCGCGCCAGCGTGAAGAAGCCCGTGCGCTGTTCGCCCGTGCGCTGGCGCTGGTCGCCGACGGCGGCCGCATCGTTGCCTGCCAGTCCAACAACGAAGGCGCGCGCTCCGGCGAGGGCGACCTCAAGCAGTTGGCCGGCCTCGGCGGCAGCCTGACCAAGAACCACTGCCGCGTGTACTGGACCGCCCCGATGCAGGGCCAGCACGATGCCGACCTGGCCAAGCGCTGGTCGGCACTGGACGCGGTGCGCCCGATCGTCGGTGGCCGTTTCCTCAGCCGCCCGGGCGTGTTCGCCTGGGATCGCATCGATCCGGCGTCGGCGCTGCTGGCCGAGCACCTGCCGGCCGACCTGGCCGGGCGTGCCGCCGACCTCGGCGCCGGCTACGGCTACCTGTCGCGCGAACTCCTGGAACGCTGCCCGAAGATCACCGCGCTGGACCTGTACGAGGCCGAGCAGCGCGCACTGGCGCTGGCCGAGCTCAATCTGGCGCCGCCGCCGCGCCCGCTGCCGCTGCGCTTCCTGTGGCAGGACGCCACCGCCGGCATCGAGCCGGGCTACGACGTCATCATCAGCAACCCGCCGTTCCACACGCCGTCGCGCGCTGACCGCCCGGACATCGGCCAGCGCTTCATCGCCGTGGCTGCGCAGGCATTGCGCCCGGGCGGGCGCCTGTACGTGGTGGCCAACCGCCACCTGCCTTACGAGCACACCCTCAACGACAGCTTCGGCGCGGTGCGCGTGGTCGCCGAACGCGACGGTTTCAAGCTGGTGGAAGCAGTGAAGGGGAAGGGCAAGTGAAGCTGGTCAAGCACATCGCCAACCTGGGCTATGGCAGCCGCAAGCAGGTGCAATGGATGTTCCGCGAAGGCCGCGTCACCGACGCCGATGGCGAGGTGCTGTATGCCGACGACCAGGTGCCGCATGACGCCATCCGGGTCGATGGCGAGCCGCTGGACCCACCGCCGGGGCTGTCGATCGCGCTGCACAAGCCGGCCGGCTACACCTGTTCGACCAAGGACACCGGGCGCCTGATCTACGACCTGCTGCCGCCGCGCTTCCGCGACCGCGATCCGGTGCTGTCCACGGTGGGCCGCCTCGACCGCGAGACCAGCGGCCTGCTGCTGCTGACCGACGATGGCAGCCTGCTGCACCGGATCATCTCGCCGAAGTCGAAGCTGCCGAAAGTCTATGAGGTCGAATTGAGCGAGGACCTGCGCGGCGACGAGGTGGCGCTGTTCGCCAGCGGCACGCTGATGCTGGAGTCCGAGAAGACGCCCCTGCTGCCGGCTGAACTGGAAGTGCTGGATGCGCGTCGCGCGCGCCTGGTGCTGCACGAAGGCCGCTACCATCAGGTACGCCGCATGTTCGCCGCCACCGGCAACCACGTGCAGGCCCTGCACCGCAGTCGTGTTGGCGGGCTGGACCTGCAGGGACTGGACGAGGGGCAATGGCGGCAGCTCACTTCCACCGACCTGGATACGCTGTTCGCTCCATGACCACCATCGCTGCGCTGCCGTTCCTCCCCGACGCCGTCATCTTCGACATGGACGGCCTGATGATCGACAGCGAGCGCGTCTCGCTGGCCTGCTGGAGCGAGGCCGCCGACGAATTCGCACTGGGCCTGGACGAGGAAGTGTTCCTGCGCATGGTCGGCCTCGGCGACCGGGATTCGCACGCGCTGCTGCGTGCGCAGGGTATCGAGGACAGCGTGATCGAGGCGGTCGCTGCACGCTGCCACGAACTGTACGAAGGACGCACACAGACCGGCCTGCCGTTGCGTCCGGGCATCCTGGAACTGCTGGAGCTGCTGAAGGCGCACGCGGTACCGCGCGCGGTGGCCACCACCACGCGGCAGCCGCGTGCCAACCGCAAGCTGGCGGCGGCCGGACTGCTGCCGTATTTCGACGCGGTGATCACCAGTGGCGACGTGGCGCGGCCGAAACCGGCACCGGACATCTACCTGCTGGCCGCGCAGCGACTGGGCCAGGTGCCTGGGCGCTGCCTGGCGCTGGAAGACTCACCCGCTGGCACGCGCGCGGCATTGGCCGCTGGCATGACCGTGATCCAGGTACCGGACCTGGTGCATCCTGACGAAGAGCTGCGCGCGCTTGGCCATCGCATTGTCGGTTCGCTGGTGGATGCGCACGCGTTGCTGCTGCCGCTGCTGCCGAAATAAGCGGTAGGTGCCGACCGTTAGCCGGCACTGAGCCGAGCATGGCTCGGCTCTACATCTATTGGTGGGTGCCGACCGTTGGTCGGCACACCTGCCCCCATCACACCCGCCCGAACACCAGCGCGGCGTTGGTGCCACCGAAGCCGAAGCTGTTGGACATCACCGTGTCCAGCGTCTGCGCGCGGCTTTCGCGCAGGATCGGGAAGCTCTCCACCTTCGGGTCCAGTTCGCCGATGTTGGCCGAACCGGCAACGAAGCCATCGCGCATCATCAGCAGGCAGTAGATCGCCTCGTGCACGCTGGCCGCACCCAGCGAATGGCCGGACAGCGCCTTGGTCGAGGACAGCGGCGGCACCGCATCGCCGAACACTTCGCGGATGGCGTTGAGCTCGGTGACGTCGCCCAGCGGCGTGGAGGTGCCGTGGGTGTTGAGGTAATCCAGCGGGCGATCGACGCCCTGCAGTGCCATCTTCATGCAGCGCACCGCGCCTTCACCGGACGGGGCGACCATGTCGGCGCCGTCGGAGGTCACGCCATAGCCGATCAGTTCGGCATGGATGCGCGCGCCGCGCGCAACGGCGTGGTCGTAGTCCTCCAGCACCAGCATGCCACCACCGCCGGCGATGACGAAGCCGTCGCGGTCCTTGTCGTACGGGCGCGAGGCGCTGGCCGGGGTCTCGTTGAAGCTGGTCGACAGCGCGCCCATTGCATCGAACATCACGCTCATCGACCAGTGCAGGTCTTCGCCGCCACCGGCGAACATGATGTCCTGCGCGCCATGGCGGATCATGTCCGCGGCGGCGCCGATGCAGTGCGCCGAGGTCGCGCAGGCGGCCGACAACGAATAGCTGACGCCCTTGATCTGGTAGGCGGTGGCCAGGCAGGCCGAGACCGTCGAGCACATCGTGCGCGGCACCATGTACGGGCCGACCTTGCGCACACCACGTTCGCGCAGCAGGTCGACCGCGCCGATCTGCCATTCGCTGGAGCCGCCACCGGAACCGGCGATCAGGCCGGTGCGCAGGCTGCTGACCTGCTCGGCGCTGAGCCCGGCATCGGCGATGGCATCGCGCATGGCCAGGTAGGCGAAGGCCGCCGCGTCGCTCATGAAGCGCTTCTGCTTGCGGTCGATCAGCGCCTCCAGATCGAGGTCGACACGACCGCCGACCTGGCTGCGCAGGCCCGCTTCGGCGTGGTCGGCCAGGGCGGTGATGCCCGAGCGCCCTTCGCGCAGCGCGGCCGAAACGGTATCCAGATCATTGCCGAGGCAGGAGGTGATGCCCATGCCGGTGATGACGACGCGACGCATCAGAAGCTCCCGGTTTCGGTGAACAGGCCGACGCGCAGGTCGCGGGCGCTGTAGATTTCGCGATCATCCACGTACATGCGGGCATCGGACTGGGCCATCACCAGCTTGCGGTTGATGACCCGGCTGATGTCGATCTCGTAGCGTACGAGCTTGGCGTCCGGCAGTACCTGGCCGGTGAACTTCACCTCGCCACAGCCCAGCGCGCGGCCCTTGCCGGGGGCGCCCAGCCAGGTCAGGAAGAAGCCGGTCAGCTGCCACATGGCATCCAGGCCCAGGCAGCCTGGCATCACCGGGTCGCCGATGAAGTGGCAGCCGAAGAACCACAGGTCCGGGCGGATATCCAGCTCGGCGCGTACCATGCCCTTGCCGTGCGGTCCGCCGTCCTCGTGGATGTCGGTGATGCGGTCGAACATCAGCATCGGATCGTTGGGCAAACGGCCGGCGGCGGTGCCGAACAGTTCACCGCGTGCGCTGGCCAGCAGCTGTTCGCGGTTGAACGCGTGGAGACGGGTCATGAAGCACAATCCTGGAAGCGGGGAAACAGGGAAACAAGCGTTCGAGGATGCCCGTGGAAACTGCGCCGATCAAACATTTCAACCGTACGCAACCGTAGTGTTTTCAATGGAATACGCGCATCCTGTTGATGTGCAACGACCATACTTCGGCGTGTGGCCCGTTCGGCACGCCCCCGCCCTTTCCGCCTGACATGACCCGACTGCGCAAGATCATCCACGTCGACATGGACGCGTTCTACGCGTCGGTGGAGCAGCGCGACGATCCGTCACTGCGCGGCAAGCCGGTGGTTGTGGCATGGCGCGGCGCGCGCTCGGTGGTGTGTGCGGCGTCCTACGAGGCACGCGTGTTCGGCGTGCGTTCGGCGATGCCGGCGCTGCGCGCCGAACGCCTGTGTCCGGACGCGATCTTCGTACCGCCTGACTTTGCACGTTACAAGGCGGTGTCACGCCAGGTGCGCGAGATCTTCCTGCGCCACACCGACCTGGTCGAGCCGTTGTCGCTGGACGAGGCCTACCTGGACGTGACCGAGCCGAAGAGCGGCATCGAACTGGCCACCGACATCGCCCGCACCATCCGTGCGCAGATCCGTGAGGAGACGAACCTGACCGCTTCAGCCGGGATCGCGCCGAACAAGTTCCTGGCCAAGATCGCTTCGGACTGGCGCAAGCCCGATGGCCAGTTCGTGATTCCACCGCAGCGGGTGGACGCGTTCCTGCAGCCGTTGCCGGTGAACCGGGTGCCCGGCGTCGGCAAGGTGATGGAAGGAAAACTTGCCGCGCGCGGCATCGCCACCTGCGGCGATCTGCGGCAATGGGCATTGACCGATCTGGAAGAGGCGTTCGGCAGTTTCGGCCGCAGCCTGTACAACCGCGCACGCGGCGTCGACGAGCGGCCGGTGGAACCGGACCAGCAGGTACAGTCGATCTCCTCGGAGGACACCTTTGCCGAGGACCTGCTGCTGGAAGACCTGGGCGAGGCGATCGTGCAACTGGCGGAGAAGACCTGGAAGGCCACGCGCAAGACCGAACGCGTCGGCCACACCGTGGTGCTGAAACTGAAGACCGCGCAGTTCCGCATCCTCACCCGCAGCTTCACCCCGGAGCGCCCGCCGGAATCGATGGAAGAACTGCGCGACATCGCGCTGGCCCTGCGCGCCCGCGTCGACCTGCCGGCGGAGACGCGCTATCGGCTGGTCGGGGTCGGGCTGGGTGGCTTCCGCGAAAAGGAACCGGTGGTGCAGGGGGAATTGTTCGAGCACTGATCATTGCCGTGCCGACCAACGGTCGGCACCCACCAACAGCAGCAGGTTCCGTCAGCAGCAGGAAACTGTCGAAGGCGGGGTGGGGCCGGTTGCGGGGGCGTGAGCCGCATGGATGCGGCGACCGAGCTTACATGGACGTACTTGCAGCGTCCCCCGCAACCGGACCCACCTCGCCATCCCACGGATAGCCAGCTGTTGCTGTTGCTTCGGCTGTTGCCGTTGCATTGAGCAGGTGCAGGGCGCAGTCCTGCAAAAGAAGACTCCCTACCTCATGGCCACTGCATCTCGCCCTTGGCCACCTTCGCGCTCAGCTCCAGCGATGCCACGCCATCCAGCTTCGGGTAGCGCGACTGCATTGCCTGCACCAGCGCCGCACTGTCCTTCGCCTTTGCCGCTTCGATATCGAACGTGCGGATGTAGTCCGCAGTGAAGCGCAGTGCACTGGCATCCAGCGCCGCACCTGGCGCGTAATGCCCCGGCACCACCACCTTCGGCTTCAGCGCCTGCAGCTGCTGCAGGGTCTGCAGCCAGTCGGCATGTGACTTCGGCGTCTGCGTGTCGGCCATCCACACGTGCTCGCCCGCCACCACCGGAATGCCACCGACGATCGCGCGCAGCGACGGCACCCACAGCACGGTGCGGTCCGGGGTCGGTCCGTCCAGGCCGATCAGCGGCAGGCGCTGGCCTTCCAGTTGCAGGGCATCGCCCTCCAGCACCTGCGGCAGCACGATGCGCGCGGGCACGTCGGCAGCCATCTTCGGGCCCCAGTAGGCCAGCTTGCCGGCCTGTGTCTGCTGGATGTGGGCAACGGTCTGCGCGGTAGCGACGATGCGCGCCTGCGGGAACGCATCCTGCAGCGTGGCGAGGCCGAAGTAGTAGTCCGGATCGCCGTGGCTGATATAGATCGTGGTCAACTGCTTGCCGCTGGCGCGGATCAGCTCGACCAGTTTGCGCGCGTCGCTGGCACCGAACTGCGCATTGACCAGGATCGCGTCGTGGCGGCCTTCGATCAGCACCGAGGACACCGGGAACATTGCCTGCGGGCCGGGATGGAAGGTCTGCAGGTGCAGTTGGGATTTCGTCGCGGTGGTCGGCGCCGCGGTGGCCGGTGCGGCCAGCAGGGGCGCACTGGTGAAAGTGGCGGCCAGGGCGAGGGGAAGCAGCAGGGCAGCGGTACGCATGGGAATTCCTTGTCTAGAGCCGGGCCAATGCCCGGCTGCATGTTCGCGTAGAGCCGAGCGCGGGCTATGCCGGGCGTCCTTGCCCGGCCCCCTACGGGCCGTCGCAAGCGATGTTGGCAACGGCTCCTGCCGTTGCCTTCGGCTCTACAGGGAGGTAGCGCCGGGCCATGCCCGGCGGACGGCATGATCAATACGCTGCCGTGATGATCTGCTTCGGGTACTTGTGCGCTTCCAGCTCGGCGACGAACGCGGCGCCGTAGTCGGCATAACTGATGCGGCTGTGGCCGCTGGCGTCGGCCAGGAAGGCCCTGGGCTGCACGCGGTAATGGCCACGCTCTTCGCCCGGGCCGATTTCGGCGGCCGGCGAGAAGAAGGTCCAGTCCAGGTCGTCCACCACCTGCAGTCGATTGAAGGCTTCTCGATGGGCCAGCGCGTATGGCTTGTAGGCCTCCGGGAAGGTGGGGGTATCGACCAGCTGCACGCCGGGTGCGACTTCCAGGCTGCCGGCACCGCCGACCACCACCAGGCGCGGTACACCGGCCTTGCGCGCGGCCGCGGCCAGCTGTGCGGCCACCTCGCCGACGCGGCCGATGTCATCGCCCGGGCGTGGGCCGTAGGCGCTGGCCAGCACGTCGTGGCCGGCGGTGGCGGCGACCAGCGCGTCCTGGTCATCCAGCGAGGCGACCACCGGATGGGCGCCGGCCAGTTCGGCCGGAAGATCCTGCGCGCTGCGCACGATGACAGTGAGTTCGTGGCCGTTCGCCAGCGCGTGGCGGGCGATCTGGCGGCCGATGTTGCCGGTGGAACCGACGAGGGCGATCTTCATGGCAGGACTCCGTGGGGCGGTGCGGGGGGGACGCGGCCACTGTAGGCCGCTGCAGTCGCTCGAAAAACAGCGTATAACGCGCTTGTTTGTTGCACGGATCGAGCATATGGACCGATTGACCGCCATGACCGTGTTCGTCGAGGTGGCCGAGCGCGGCAGCCTGACCGCAGCGGCAGAGGTGCTGGACATGTCACGGGCGATGGTCAGCCGTTACCTGGCCGAGGTCGAGGGTTGGCTGGGCGCGCGCCTGCTGCACCGGACCACACGGCGGGTCAGCCTGACCGGCCCCGGCGAAGCGGCGCTGGCGCGCTTCCGGCAGATGCTGGCGATAAGTGAGGAACTGCAGGGCGAGCTGGCCAGCGATGATCCCGAACCGCACGGCACGCTGCGGGTGACCGCCAGCGTGTCGTTCGGGCAGAGCCACCTGGCACGAGCGGTGGCCGGTTTCGTCGCGCGCCATCCTGCCGCGCGCATCGAACTGCTGCTGGTCGACCGCACCGTGAACCTGGTGGAAGAACGGGTGGACCTGGCCGTGCGCATCGCGCGCCAGATCGATCCCAGCCTGATCGCACGGCGGCTGGCGACCTGCCGCTCGGTGCTGTGCGCGACGCCGTCCTACCTGGAGGCGCGCGGTACGCCAACCGCTCCCGAACACCTGGCCGCGCACAACTGCCTGACCCACCACTACGTCGGCAAGAGCCTGTGGCAGCTGCACCGCGATGGCCGTTCGCTGTCGGTGGCTGTGGGCGGCAACATCAGTGCCAACGAGGCATCGCTGCTGCTGGAGGCGGTGCGGGCCGGTGCCGGTATCGCCATGCTGCCGACCTACCAGGTGGCGCCGATGCTGCGCAGTGGCGAACTGGTCGAACTGCTGCCCGAATTCAGTCTGGACGAGCTCGGCATTCATGCCGTGTACGCGTCACGGCGACAGCAGCCCGCTATCATGCGGCGATTCCTGGACTACCTGGCCGAGTGTTTCGCCGGCCCGGCCTTCCAGGATCTGGATTGGCGCCCGCCGGGCACGGAGGACACATGAACCATGGACAGGCCTTGATCGACCACAACCGTGCTGCCTGGGACCGCCAGGCCAGTGAAGCGCGCGAATGGTCGCGCCCGGTGGAAAGCTCAACGATTGCTGCCGCGCGCGCAGGCCGCTGGCAGGTGCACCTGACGCCGCGCGCGTTGCCGCTGGACTGGATGGGCGACGTGCGCGGCCGTCGCATCCTGTGCCTGGCCTCGGGTGGTGGCCAACAGGCACCGGTGCTTGCTGCCGCTGGCGCCGATGTCACCGTGTTCGACCTCTCCGACGGGCAGCTTGAACAGGACCGCGCGGTCGCCGCGCGCGATGGCCTGCAGCTGCGCACCGTGCAGGGTGACATGCGCGACCTGCACGTGTTTGCCAATGACAGTTTCGATGTGGTGTTCCACCCGATCTCGAACCTCTACGTCCCTGACGTGCGCCCGGTATGGACTGAATGCCGCCGCGTGCTGGCGCGCGATGGCATGCTGATGGCCAGCTTCTACAATCCGGTGCTGTTCGTGGGTGCGCGCGATCCGCAGCTGGATGCACAGGGCCTGATCCGTCCGCAGTACGCCATTCCCTATTCGGACCTGGAAGACCTGCCGCAAGCCGAACGCGAGGCGAAGCTGGCCCGTGGCGACGCATTGACCTTTGGCCACAGCCTGACCGAGCTGATTGGTGGCCAGCTGGATGCCGGCTTCGTCATCGATCGCTTCATGGAAGACTGGCAGCCGCGGCCGCGCTTCCTGATCGACCGTTATCTTCCCACCTTCCTGGCCACCCGAGCGCGCCGGATCGGTTGAGGCGGATCGGCGCGGAAACCAGCGGCGTACAATGGGGGGCCCACGTCGTGCAGGTGCCGTTCCTTGTCGTATCCCTATCCACTGGTCGTGTTCGACCTTGATGGCACGCTGGTCGACAGCGCAGCTGATATCGCCGAAGCGCTGAACCGCACGCTGGAGGACATCGGCATGGCACGCGTGCCGGAAGCCACCGTGCTCGGCTGGATCGGCGACGGTGTGCGCCGCCTGGTCGAACAGGCCGTGCATGCGGCAGGCCGCGAGGTCGACCTGGCCGAAGTGATGCCGGTGTTCATGGTGCACTACCGTGAATGCCTGCTGCGCAGCCCGCGCCTGTTCGATGGCGTGGCCGACGCACTGGCGCAGCTGCGCGCGCGCAACGTGCCACTGGCGATCTGCACCAACAAGCCCGAAGCACTGGTGCCGCCGCTGCTGCAGCACCTGGGCATTGGTGATGCGTTCGCGCTGATACTGGGCGGTGATTCGCTGCCGCAGCGCAAGCCCAGTGGCGAACCGCTGCGGCACATCGCCGCGCATTTCGCGCTGCCGGTGGAGGCGTGCCTGATGGTGGGAGATTCGTTGACCGACTACCGCGCCGCCGAAGAGGCGGGCATGCCGATCGCGCTGGTGCGCTACGGCTATCCACGCGGCCTGGACCTGGGCAGCGCGCACGCGGTGGCAGTGATCGACGACCTGCGTGAGTTGCCGGGGTTGGCCGCGGGCGTTCGGGTGTAGAGCCGAGCCCACGCTCGGCTGCTTCATTGCGTGAGCCGAGCATGGGCTCGGCTCTACAGTAGATCGACGCCATGCGTCGATGGCATCAGGAGGCGCCGGGCGATGCCCGGCGCGCGCCTTCATTTCGGCTGGTAACGCACGCTCAGCTGGTACTCGCGGCCGGGCTGGTTGAACCACGCCACGGTCTCGTAGCGGCGATCGAACACATTGGCGGCACGCGCCAGCAGCGTCCACGACGGCGTCAGCGCGTACTCGGCGCGCAGGTCCAGCGTACCGTAACCGCCGACCTTTATCGTGTTGGCCGCATTGTCATAACGCTTGCCTGAACCCTGAACCGTCAGGCCGGCGCGGAAGTCGCCGAAGCGGCGGTCGATGTCCAGGCGTGCGGTCTGCTGCGCGCGGCGCGGCAGCCAGTTGTCGAACTGGGTGCTGCCATGGGTACGGTTGCGCGGGTCGGTGTAGCTGAGCTGTGCGTTGATGTCGAAGCCGGCCAGCAGCACGCCACCGGTCAGTTCGGCGCCGCGGATGCGGGCCTTCTCCACTTGCTGCATCCTGAAGGTCGCCGCATCGTAGGTAATCAGATCATCGATGCGGGTTTCATATACGTCCAGGCCCCAGTGCCAGCCCTGTCCCTGCTGCGAAACGCCCAGGTTGGCGCTCTTGGACTTCTCCGGGTTCAACGTCGGCACGCCGCTCCACGGGTCGTACAGATCGCTGAAGGTCGGCGCCTTGAACGCGGTGCCATAGCTGGCGTTGAGGCGCAGGCCGTGGCCCAGTTCCATCGCCCAGCCGGCGCTGCCGGTGGCGTGGTTGCCGAACTGCTGGTTGTCGTCGTTGCGTGCGCTGACCTGCAGCTGGTGGCGGCCGAAGCGGCCCTGGTACTGCACGAACACGCCGGTGTTGCGACGGCTGTCGACGAGGTACCCGGCGCTGCTGCCATCCAGGTTGTCTTCGCTCCAGTCCACGCCGGTGCTCAGCAGCTGGCCTTCGGCCATGCCGAAGTCGCCCTGCAGCGAGGCGCTGTCACGATGGGTCTGGGCGCTGCCACGGGCATCGAAGTCGCCGAAGTTGTCCGACTCGTTGTCACTGCGGCCGACATTGGCGGTGAACGCCAGGCGTTCGGACGGGGTGTAGCGCAGCTTGCCGGACAGCACCTGCTGGCGGGTTTCCGAATAGTTGTAGTAGCCGTCGTAATGGTTCTTTCCGTCGGCACGCAATGCACTGCCTTCCACGTTCCATTGGTCGTTGAGGGTGTAGCCACCGCGCAGGCTCTTGGACAGGTTGCGGTAGCCGTCGCGGTCATGCTCGTCGGCAAAGCAGCCCGCGGTGAACACCGAGGAGGAGCCGCGGCAGGCATCGATGCCATCGGAATGCTGGTAGGCGATGTCAGCGCCGAACCAGCCGCGTTCGGTCCCGCCGCCGATCCCGCCGCTGGCTTCGCGCAGGCCGTTGCTGCCGCCACCGAGCTGGAAGTGCGGGGCGAAATCACCCTGGTTGCGGCGGGTGAAGATCTGGATCACGCCACCGATGGCGTCCGCGCCGTACAGGCTGGACTGCGGGCCACGCACGATCTCCACGCGCTCGATCTGTGCCAGCGGCAGGTCCTGGTACATCGCCAGGCCGAGGTCGGCGCTGTTGATGCGCACGCCATCGACCAGCACCACGGTGTGGCCGGAGTTGGTGCCGCGCAGGAACAGCGAGCTCTGCTTGCCCAAGCCGCCGGCATTGGTCAGGCTGATGCCGGCGCGGCCGCGCAGCAGTTCCTGCAGCGAGGTGGCCTGGCTGGATTCGATCTGCGCGCGGTCGATCACCTGGGCCGGCGCGATGCTGTCCTGCAGGGCGATCGGGGTGCGGGTCGCAGTGACCAGGATCTGGTCGAGCGCGGTGGTGTCATTGGCGGCCTGGGCCAGCGCGGGCAGGGCGGCCAGCACGGCCAGGGACAACATTCGGGACTGCAGCTTCATGGGGGACTCCAGGTGCCACGCACGCCCGCGTGGCGAAGGGGAGGAGCCGCGAAGGCAGGCACGCGCCGATGCCGCAGCGCACGCCACGGTCATCCAGCGCCATGCCCACCGCATCGCGACCTGAGGCTTCCGGGCCGGTCTCCGGGCTTGCCGCCGGGCGGCGCGAGGCCGCCGCCCAGGCGCCTTCCCATGCCTGAGGCACAGTGGCAGTGTTGCCCGGAACTGACGTGCTTACCGTTGCGGGGGCAGCGCCGGCCTGGCGTGGAATCACGCGTCACCGGCTTCCCGTTTCAACCTGCCGGCCGTGGCCGCAGGTCACCTGGAAGTGCGCGCAGTCTACGGCATCGCAGGCAGTCCCGTTGCGTCGCGCCTGCTCGACTGCCTTTGCTGTGCCCTTAGAATGGTCCCTCGATCCCGTGGTGCCGTTGCCGATGTCCGCCCGTTTTCCGCTGTCCCCGCGTTGCCTGTACGGAACGCACGCATGATCCTCGACCTGGTCCGCCATGCCGGCAACGGTCGCGATGAGTTCCTCGATGGCCGCAGCGACCCACCGCAGCTGGCCCGCCTGCCGCAGGAACTGGTCGACGCTTACGCCGCGCAGCCCTGGGAGCGGGTGATCAGTTCGCCGCGGCTGCGCGCGCTGCACACGGCAATGGCGCTGGCCACGCCGCGCGGGCTGGACGTGGAAGCGGACGAGGAATGGGAAGAACTGGATTTCGGCGATTGGGACGGGCAGTCGCTGTTCGACCTGCCGGAGGATGCACTGGCTGCCTTCCATGCTGACCCGCATGCGTTCCCGCCGCCGAACGGCGAAAGCTGGGGCCACTTCGAGCGGCGCATCGCGCGCGCGCTGGATCGCCTGCTCGATGATGACGATCCGGTGCCGACGCTGGTGGTCAGCCATGGCGGCCCGCTGCGCATGGTGCTGTCGAAGGTCTGCGGCCTGCCGATGTCGCTGTGCTGGGCGCTGCGCATCGACCATGGCACGCGCCTGCGTGTGTGGCTGGAGCGCGGTGAGGCCGGGCTGGTGGGCGAATTGCTGGAGCTGCAGCAGCCGTAACCCCTCGGTAGTGC